>CAYUAZ010000012.1:0-18345 GCA_964442865.1 uncultured Gammaproteobacteria bacterium | reverse complement strand
AAAACGGGCGAATGCTCACAACAAACATGAGAAGTTATTGCAACTGCGCGAAGGTACCTTGCACCTGCAAAAGGATACCCTGGAGTGGCAAGTCGCCGAACGCACCCAGGAACGGGTGCAGGCCCCCGACCGGGCCCTGGGGGCGAGCCGGCTAAAATCGGAATTTCTCGCCACCGTGAGCAACGATCTGCGCACCCCATGAATGCCGTGATCGGCTACACCGACCTCCTGATCGAAGATTTGGAAGAACACGGCGATGACGCCAAAGTGGCCGACTTGCAACGCATCCACGGCGCCGGCCGGCATTTGCTGGGACTCATTAACAACATCCTCGATTTCACCAAGATCGAGGCCGGACGCATGGAGCTGGCGTTAGAGCCGACGCATCTGCAAGAACTGGTAACCGGAGTCGCCGAGCTGCTGCGGCCCTTGCTTGAGAATAAAAATAACGGGATCAAGGTAGAGTCAACAAATCTCGACGGCAAAGTACTGGTTGATCCCGGCAAGCTACGCCAGATCATGCTTAACCTGCTCAGCAACGCCAACAAATTCACTCAAAACGGCGACATCCGGGTGCGCATGCTGCGCGACGAACAGGGCCTGTGCATCAGCGTGACGGACACCGGCATCGGTATCCCCAAGGAGCAGCAAACTCATATCTTCGAAGCCTTCCGGCAAGCCGACATGAGCACCACCCGGCAATACGGCGGCACCGGGCTCGGGCTCACCATCACGCAACGCTTTTGCCGCTTGCTGGGCGGCGACATCGAGGTGCACAGCGAACCGGGCAAAGGGACATGCTTTACGGTGCGCCTGCCCCTCACCATTCCTGCGGTGGTATCAGGCCCCCTGATAAGCTAGAATTATTACGACCGTTTTGGTCTGGCAACAATAATCCTACCGCGCCATGGCCACTAAAAAAGCACAACAACGCATCAAACAATTGTGCTGTCTGGACCTGGCACCCCCACTGAAATACCAAGCTTGCCGTACATACAAAATATTGTATACTTATATCTGTGAAGGCGCCCGCAAAGCCAATCGAGTTCCTGGGGAACTCTCTTGAATCACTGAGAACCTTCCCGCAAGGCGTGAAGCGGGTTACCAATTAGACCTCGTCCAGAGAGGGCTCGAACCGATCATTGGAAACCGATGAAAACCATCGGCCTTGGGGTTAAAGAAATAAGGATCCGTGATGGGGCGAGCGCATTTCGCGTGATATATGTAGCCAAGTTAATTGAGGCAGTCTATGTTTTGCATTGTTTCCAAAAGAAGACTGAAAAAACATTGCAGGCTGATCTGAAATTGGCGGCAACGCGCTATCAGGAATTATTCAGGAGCACGAGATGAAGAGACAACGATTTGCGAGCGTATGGGATGCCCTTGAGAATACCTCCCAAGAGGCGGAAAACATGAAGCTGCGTTCTGCTTTGATGATGGCTATTCAGGCCTATCTGAGTAAGAACAACCTTACTCAGAAGGAAGCCGCCAAGTTGCTCGGAGTAACACAACCCCGCATTTCTGATTTAATGCGCGGAAAGATTGATCTATTTTCTATAGATACCTTGGTCAACATGCTGGCGGCGGCTGGTTTGCAAGTCGAAATTTCTCTGAAGAAAGCGGCCTAACGAATTGGGAGTAGGTATGAAAATACGCAAGCATACTGAATTTGTTCCAGCAAAACCTCATGCCAAGTTGACAACGGGCGAGGCTATCCGGATGCTCCGGGAATTAAAGGGCTGGACCCAAGCCGAAGTTGCCAAACGCTCAGGCATTAATGCTACTAATATTAGCCTCCTGGAAAACGACAAGGTAGAAATTGGAAAAAAACGCGTAGAGCAGATCGCAAACGCCTTTGATGTCCACCCCGCCATAATCATGTTCCCGGAGTATGAAACCAAGGAAATGCAAAAGGCAGCTAGGCGGGAAACTGCATGCAGATCGGCAAACCGTTAGGCCAAACTGAGATCAGTGTAGTGTCACAGAGCAAACGAATATACCATTCGCATGGCACGAGAACCCGCGAAGATTTTATTACGAAGTTGCGGAGTCTTTGAAATACAGATATCCCTCCTTATTAAAGAAGGCGTGATTCGCTTCCCGCTGATCCAGAAAATAAGGTCGTTCAACTACCCAGGAGTAACATCATGAGACTAAAAGACAAAGTTGCGCTTATCACAGGCGGCGGCACAGGCATAGGCAAGGCCATCGCCACTCTGTTTGCAGAAGAAGGTGCAAGGGTGGCCATTACAGGCCGCCGCATGGAACCCCTCTCCCAAGTGGTGGAAACTATTACAAACTCGGGGGGTAAAGCGCTAGCCGTCGCTGGGGACGTGGCCGTGGAGGCAGCTGTGCAGAACGTGGTGCGCTCTACACTCGAAAAATTTGGGCGCGTTGACATACTTGTCAACAGCGCGGGAAATTTGTTTTATGCAGGACCTTTACACGAAACTACTGACGCTATTTGGGATGATACCTTCAATATTTTTCTGAAAGGCACTTTCCGCTATGCTCGTGCAACGATCCCTCACATGCTGAAGCAAGGTAGTGGCGGGATTGTGAATATAGCGTCCGTTGCAGGCATGAAAGCTTTCCCTTGGGCTGCCTTTCACGCCTACGGCGCTGCCAAGGCGGGGGTCATTATGCTGACCAAAACTGTAGCTATTGAATATGCCAAGCAGAACATTCGCTGCAACTGCATCAGCCCAGGAGGGGTGGATACACCCGGCGCCGCTGCCTTCATAAGCACTCCTGAGGCATACGCGGCGGTAGAGGCCACTCACCCCATGGGGCGCATGGGACAACCCGAGGAGATCGCGCAGGCTGCACTCTATCTTGCCTCGGATCAAGCAGCGTGGGTCACCGGCGCCATACTAACGGTAGACGGCGGGATAATGGCCCAGTGAAGTACGCCGCTCTATGGCAAATCGTAACTCAACTCTAGGTAAAAATTACGCCCCGGCAAAGGCAGGTCGTTAGGAATAGACCCGGGGGCAGCACTAGGCTCACGCGCGTCGGTGTCAAACAGATTACGCAGCGATGCGGCCATACCCCATGGATCGTTCTTCTGCTTGCGACGCAGCGTCAGATCCACCGTAGCATAATCGTCAATCTGCGGCCGCGCGTCACCCGCTACACGCTCGCGGCCCGCTACCCAGTTAATCTGCGGCGTTAAATTCCACTCCGGCATAAATTTCCAGTCGGCCCGCGCATAGATATGGTGGCGCGGTGCATTGCCGGCATCATGCTTCGTAGCGTCATCGGTAGAACGCTGAAATGCGTAGTTGCCACGCAGCTTTAACTCCCGACTCAGCCTCCAATCCCATTCCCATTCAAAGCCATATCCATTTTGGCCGCCCGTGTTCTGCGCTGTGATAGTTGTAGCAGGAGCAGGGTCCGGTACGAAGCGGATAATGTCCTTCGCCTTATACCTGAACAAGCTAAGCTTGGTAGCCAGATCAGCGGTAGCCTGATAATCAAAGAGCAGTTCCACAGTATTTATTGTTTCTGGCTTTAATGCCGGATTTCCTAATGCTACCGGATTATTAATATTGAACTGCTCAGCAAACGAGGGGGCGCGGAAGGCGCGGCCATAAAGAAGTTTAGTGGTCAGGTTGTAGTCTGTCAGCCACACCAAGGCAAGGCGCGGATTAACTGTGTCGCCGAAATCGGAGTAGTGATCCCAGCGCACGCCGGCGGTCAACTCCCAATCACGCATGAATGACCATTCGTCCTGGGCCAGGGCGTAAAATACATTGCGGCTATGGGGCCGGATGAAGGGAGCGGTGTCGCTCACATCCACCACCGATCCCAAAGGCGCGAATGTGGGGCTGAAGTTTTTAGACTCCGTCGCCTTATACAGGTTACCATGATTGTATCCAGCGCTGAGACGTAACCGATGTGCCGCGATGCCCGTGTAAAGTCCGGTAAGACTTAAGCGCGCGTGGCGCTCGTAAAGCTCCGGGTTCCCTATCATGCCCTCCGGGAAGGCGCCGCCAAATGCCCCAGGCGGGAAGATCACAAAGTTTGAGATTTGACTGGTGTTAAAATAACTCACTTGCCCTGTGACGTCCCAGTTCTGCGTAAGGCTCGGGTTGTGGTAGGTGATATCTCCATTCAGCCTGTCACTCTCCAGGTTGCTTTGGGGCTCCAGGGCCTGACCCACTCCAACTCCCAGCCCAAGACGGCGGCGGGCCTGATAACCTAGGCGCAGACGCCAATCGCCCCGCGACAGATCCAGCCGGGTATCAAGTGTGTCACGTTGCAAGTTGAGGGGCCCTGGCGCAAGCGAGGCAGCCGTTCCGAAGATGGCATCCAGGCCTGTTTGAGCATCGGCTTCAATAATCTCCCGTTGACCGTCTGTAGTGTGCAACTCCATGGAAAACGCCACATCCAGACCACCCCATTTACCGCCGTGTAACAACCAGGCATCTTTGGTATTGAAAGAACCTGCCCGCACACCCGCCTCAGTACCCTGAATATCCTCTGCGGTCTTGGTAATGATATTGATGGTGCCGGAAAAGGCGTCTGCGCCAAACAGAGCCGACCCTGGGCCACGCACCACTTCAATGCGCGCAATGTTGTTCACCGGCATGCCGCCCCAAGCCAGGTTGCGGTCACCCTGGTATAAATTGGTTATTGAGATGCCATTGATAAGCACCAGCACCTGGGGGTTAAACGTCGAATGTATGCCGCGAATCACGTAAATAGGGGCATAAAATAGGGATGAATAGGCAACATGTAAGCCCGGCACTGTTTCCAGTACTTGGTCGAGGTCGGTCGCCCCAATCTTTGCAATATCCTCCGCGGTAATAACCGTGGCTGTGGCAGGGGCACGGGTTAGCTTCTGGGGAGCGCCCGTGGCTAAGCTTATTAATTCCTCACTGCCGTATAGACCTAACAGGTCAGCTTCGTCAGTAGATTGTGCAGCCACAATGCTGGTCACGAAAAAAAGCAGAGACGCGCCTAAAAATCGCAAAAGATAAATCATAGCTAAAGCATCCTATCGGTCGCCCTAAGTAAGATACCTAAGGGTATCCATAGAGCTCTCATTTCCCACTAGAGACAAACCACTCATCATTGACTGTCCCATGCACGCTGAGGGGCGCCACCATAGGCTATACGTGTACAACGCAGCGGAAAAAAACTACCTTCCGGTTTAGTTCCAGCCTCCGAGAAACACGGCGGCATGCCCGCCAAAAAGCACGCCACCGTAAACAATCCCCACTCATGTGGGCTGAATCCGAAATCCGCTGCAAGAGCTCCGTACAAGCCGGCTATATTCATACGAAGATTCTCTTTATCCTTCAACAGTAGCCGCTCGATCTCGAAGGCCAACACTACGTAGCGCCCCTGATCCAACCCCACCTCACTGGCTACGCGCATTAAATGAGGAATACGCTCGTCGTTAGTAGCTATAGGGCGGCCATAGCCATAAACCAGACGATACTTCTTTATTTCCAACTTTAACCACTCCTGCAGCTCAGCACCCTGATCCAAGGCGCGTTGGGTGCGTAACAAAAAATCCATCGCGCGGATTATTGGCCGCTGTCCGTAGACAGAAGCGTCTGCGGTAGCAATACCCGCAGTGATCGAGAGCGCACCCGTAGATCTGACCGTGCCACCCAAGGCAGTTACCCGATTACACCATATCCGCGGCTCCGGAAAACTGATTACGGTCCACACTGCATTAAGCACTTTCATTTGTGCGGATGTAAACCGGCGGCCAGTAATGGCGTAAACCATCAACTCCATCCAGTCCATTTTTCCGACGAGGTCTGCATGCAGATCCTGACCACGCATGACCACACGCTCGCCGGGGAACCAGCCACCCATTTTGGTCACCAGGCGGTCTTCGTTTTCCAGAAGTATTTTCGGGCCTTTCATGTATCCCCCTCACCCCTTTTGCTCTGCGCTGTCCGTGCTCCGCATAAAAGTCCTGCCAAGCCCTCCTGGCCTGGCGTTCGGCAGCTTTGCTGCCTCACCCTCTCCCGCCAAGGGAGAGGGGATATTGATAGGGCGCGGGCCGGGATCGTTCTCCACAATCAAACCGTCCGCAAAAAATGGGAACTGCCGCCAGCCATACTCTTCTTGCTCCAGGGCGTGCACAGCGGCGCCGGGTAGTCGTAACAACAAATACAGCATCTCACCCTGCGGCGGGGCAAAGCCGAGATCGGTGAGCGCGGCGGCGGCTACACCGGTCATAGTCAAGGGACAATCTACCGCTCCCTCCAACTCTTCCCGATGCTGTACTAGCCAGGGCAGCACCTGTCCCTCACTAGAGGCGGCTAGATAATTCAACGTCTGCTTCACCGGCGTTGCGCAACTCGCGCCATGCGGATCGAATCCCGGCGGATGTTCCATCGGCAACCAGATATCGGCTCGTTCCGGAATTTCTGAACTGAGCAATTCTTTTTTCCACAACTCTAAATTTTGGCCACAGCGGTTCCAGTATTCCATGGCGATAGCGACCTCGTGCGCGCCACCCAATTGGCCCGCCCCGATAGCCAGTGCGGCCATTAAACAAGATGCATAGGTGGAACCGCCGACACCGCCGTTCATGGCGGCATTGACGCTATGATCGCGCGGTCCTTGGTTGGCCACGGCTATCGCCAAGCCTTCCAGCAATTTGGCCTGTTTGAGTGTGGGCCGTTCACCGCGAAATAAAAGATAGAGATATTCGACCCAAGTCGCCTTGCCGAGAATGTCGCCATAGACATCGTAACCATGGCAATAGCAGACTGCGGCGGCGAAGGGGTTATCGGGCTCGGGCTCTTCAGACCAGATACGGGTGCGTATTTTTTCCTGCTTTGCCATGATGAAACAGATCTACTCAGTGGCCCACGGTATTTGCTACGAGGCTCAGCGTCCTGACCCGTAGGCTCATAGGCGGAACTTCTTCCCCATCTATATGCACATCCAATAAACTTGGGCCTTTGCGCTTACAGAGAGCTTCAATATCCAAATCTTCCATGTCTTTGGGTGAATGTATGGTGTGGGTTTCTACGCCCATTGCGTGCGCCATCAGTGCGAAATCAACAGGAGGCAACTGGTAACCAATCGGTTCAGCCTTAGCGAGGCGTTGACCATGCTTGACCATGCCGAGCGCACCATCATTGAGGATGACAAAAATCACCGGCAGTTGCTCCGCCACTGCTACTGTAATTTCCTGACTGCTCATGAGAAAACTGCCGTCACCGGTGATGCAGACCACCGGCACACCCGGACGCCCCAGTGCGGTTCCGACGGCGCCGCCTATCGCCCACCCCATAGAGGAAAAACCCATAGCCGTTCTGATGAGCCCGCCGCTCATAGAGAAACCGTCAGCAATTCGGCGGTTAAGCGGATGCAAATAATGAGTAGACCATACAAAGCTGTTGCCTGTATCGGCAATGAAGCGGGTATTCGGCGGAAATCTGCGCGACAGCTCACGCATTAAACGTTGCGGCTTGATCGGTGTAGAGTCGTCGAGGTATTTTGTCTCTTCCGCAAGCACGAAATGCCGGGGAAGCTGATCAGGAATGCAAGGCTTGCCGATTGTTCCCATTATTCTGTGATCGGTGAGCGCTGCCTTATCATGCATTCGCTGGCGGAAGGCAGTCCAATCGCATACTTCGTGTTGCTGCTGGCTTTGATAAAACTTAAGAAGTCTTTCAAACACGGTCACGATTCGGCCGCGAATATGCAGGCGCGCCATGGGCGAATGGGTGAGATGCTCGGGTGATGAATCAATATGGATGAGCCGGTCATTTAGAATCGCTCTTTCATCCCAACCCATGCTGTCCCACTCACCCAGGCCGGTGCCTATCGCCAATATCAGATCAACATCAGGACGGATCATTGCCGCGTAGGCGCTGCTATGGCCGGCAAAGCCGAATACGCCCCTGAACTGCGGATGGTAGGAATTAACCAGTCCCTTACCGGATGGGGTAGTCAGTAAGCTTGCCTTGGTGATTCTGGCGAGTTCTAGAATAGCGCCTATTGCCTCTCCGCACCCCTGCCCGACCAAAATCACGGTATTTTTTGCATTCGAGACAGCCTCATACAAGGCATTAACACTGCTCTCACTGAATAAGGATTCCGGCTCCAGCGCAGAGTCCAGCCTGAACTCACTGCAAGGTTTGGATAAAGGGCTGCGTAAAATGTCTAAAGGTATGCTGAGGTGAACCGGGCCACACGAGGCTTGATAGGCGGTTTTTATTGCGGTGAACAGCTTGCCTTCGAGCTGATCTATATGAGAGACCAAGGAGTTATAACGCGTACAGTGCTCAAACATACCCTGGATATTGATACCCGCACAGGAGGACTCCTGAAACGCTCCTTTTCCGAATGTAGGAAGCGGAGTTTGCCCGGTAATTACCAGCATCGGGATTTCATCGGCATAGGCCGAGGCTACGCCGGTAATCAAATTGGTGGCGCCGGGACCTGTCGTCGCGCAACACACGCCGAGCTTGCCGGTCTCGCGGGTGTAGCCGTCGGCCATGAAGGCGGCGCCGCTCTCGTGGCGGGCCACGATGGGGCGCAAGCCGCCGCGTCGCTGACTGCGGGCCATGGCGTTATATAAAGGTTCGATGGCGCCGCCGGGGACGCCGAAGACGTATTCCACACCGATCTGTTCCAGATAATGGATGATGAGATCGGCGGCCTGGAACTGAGGCGCTGAATCGGGTTTATTTTCTTGTGATGGTTCGTCGTGATCGGTAACAGTGGGCATGCGGCACTCCATGAAGCGGTGGACAAAGCGGGATGGGGGATACGGGAAGCGAATTTAGACGCTGTATTCCGCCTCGACGATGTTGCCGGCGCCCTTGTATTCCAGATTACTGCACAGGGTGCGCACCAGCGCGATGCCGCGCCCGGAAAATTTTTCGTTGTCCACCAGGCTGGAGCAGACCGTATGAAAATCGAAGCCGCTGCCGGAGTCCTTGACCATCACCTTGATCATCCTACCCCCCGGGACGGGCAATTGCTCGAGACGGATGACCACGTAGCCATCATGCAGCCGTTCCAATCCTTCGCTGCGTTGTAGGTAGTACTGTTCGAATCCGGATGCTGTCTCTTTGATAGAGGAGTCGAGTCCTAGCAGCCCATGCTCAATCGCATTATTGATAAGCTCGGTCAATACGGTATACAAATAGGTGCGCTGCCCCTCGGACAGCTTAATAGCCATGAGCCAGTTCATCAGGATGGGGAGCGGATCGGTTTTTTGCAGCATTTTCCCGCACAGGTTGACCTCGATGGACCAATGTGTCGCCACGGTGCGGGTGAAGCTCTGCCGGGGTGTTTCTACGGTCTCGGCCAGCATCTCATCGCAGCGGATTTCCAACAGTGAAATATCATCGGACGGCGGCTGCTCCCTGACAAAGTCAGTAACATAATCACATATCGAGTTAAAAATCTCCGGCGCCGCGGCCGCCTCTTTAATAACGTGCTCCAAGCCTTCTTGACCCAGCATCCGGCCTTCCGGGTTCTGGGCCTCGATCAGGCCGTCACTATAGGCGATGAGGCCATACACATCGGTCAGCGGTATGATTTCTGTACGACTGTCAAAGTCGCTATTCTTCAGCACCCCGAGGGGCAGCTTGGTGGAAGCGATTTGCTTTACAATGCTGCCGTCCGCCGCAATGGCTATCACTGGCGGTAAACCGCCGTTCCACACCTCTATGCGCTGCCGCAGGGTGTCCACGCTGATAAGACCGGCGGCGCAAAATAATCCCGTAGGGAGAAAATGATTGAGCTTCTTGTTGATCTCCACCGCGATCTCGGTGATGGAAAAACCCTTTTTGGTCATCGCAAAGAATACATCCGAGGCGGGAATGGCGCCGATGGCGGAGGCGAGGCCATGACCGGTAAAGTCGCCGAACAAGATGTGCAGTTGCCCGGCGGGGCTGCGCTCATAAACCAGCAGATCTCCGCTGAAGCTGCCTACCGCCGAAGTCCAATAGCGCAGCGAAGGAATATCTTTCGCGCTGGCGACGGTGATGGCGTTGAAGACATATCGCGCCAGACTGATCTCCTGTTCAATCAGTAACTGTTGCCTCTCCAGCTCGGCCTTTTGTTGCGCGACGGTCTCGTTCACGGTGTAAATGCGCCCCATCGCCTCGATCTTGGCCTTGATCAGGACATAGTTATAAGGCTTGCTGAGGAAATCATCGCCGCCGCTCTCGACGCACTTCGCCAGATCGGCGTCATCGGTCATGCCGGTCAAAAATATAATGGGCACAAAGCGGGTGCCGCAGAGTTGCTTGATTCGGCGCGTGCACTCGTGACCGTCCATGACCGGCATCAGCACATCCATCAAGATCAGACTGGGTTGTTCCCGGGCAAATATCTCCAGGGCGCTGTGGCCATTATCGGCCACCACGACGGTATGGCCGATCTTTCTGACGATGGCGGACAATGTCACCTGACTGGTCCGGTCATCTTCGACGATGAGTATCTTCATATTATTGTTGTTCTGCGTGACCGTTGCGCGGCCGGCACAACTGCTGCGGAGCACTTAGCCGTCGGATCCGACCTCTCCCCAACCCTCTCCACAGCGTGGAGAGGGAGCAATCGCCCCTTCTCCCTTTGGGAGAAGGATGGGATGAAGGTCCCACTTGATCCGACCTACTGAATATCAAACAGCTTGTTAAAATTCGAGATGTCCAGCGTACTGCGTATCTCCTTGTTGCAGCGCGTCAGTTTGATGCGCGCCTTGCTGCCGACCCGCTCGCGCAATATCAATAACATGCCCAGCGCCGAGCTGTCTATATATTCGGTGGGTTGGAAATCTATCACAAAATCCTCGAGTTGGTTATTCTTAAGGGCGGTTTCATACGCGTCTCGAAACTCCTTATGCACGTTGAAATCAAACCGCCCATGTACACTGATCGTGACCTTGTTATCGTGTGACGACACCATGACTTGACTGGCCATAACGCATTCTCCTTTCCTAAATTAACTCGTTGATCTGGCCGAATGAATTCGGCCCTACAGTATCAAAATAGCTCGATATCTCCGACGGCGAGATTTTTCTGGGAAACGGCCTTTTTCTCCGACCGTTCAAACGCCGTGCGTGCCTCCGCCAGCAGTTGCTGCAGATGGGGTAACCAGTCGCAGGCCATATCATCCGCGCAGCCTATTTGTTTTTTGCGTACGCCGCTGCTGAGCACCCTGACGAGCATGCCCAGGGAGTCTATCCGCTGGTTAATGTGCGTGATGACTTGCGTAACCATATCCTCGAATTGCAGATTGGTCACCGCCTTGCTGACCTGGACTCCGATGTCCTCGGTAATACCCTCTACCTGGGCCAGCTTTGCGGACATTGCCCGATTCATCTCGGACACCTCGACCATCATCTCGTCCACTTTTTGCTTGGAGTTCAGGGCGACATTCATGTCCTTGGTCGCCATGGCCTGGGCGATCATGCTGGCCTCACTCATGGATTTTTGAGTGTCGGTCATCTGTTTGCGGATCTGCTCGCTGAACTGGCTGGTCTTTCTGGAAAGCTTACGCACCTCGTCGGCCACCACCGCGAAACCCCTGCCCGCATCCCCGGCGCGCGCGGCCTCGATGGCGGCGTTCAACGCCAGCAGGTTGGTCTGGTCGGTGATCTCTTTAATATCATTCAACATGGCGCCGACCACATTGGTCTGCATCAGCATGTCGTCAAGGCTATTGACCAGCTCCATACTGCCTTTGCTCACTTCCAGGATGCTCGTAACCATGAAGTTGAGGATGGTGGTGGTCTCGTCGGAGAAGCTCTTGAAATTGGTGAGTTGACCATCATTAGAGGCCGTCTCGGAGATGGTTTCCAGCAGCGACTTGACGATCTCGGTCTCGCCGCGGGCGGAAGATTCCACGCCGGTGAAACTCTCGGTGAGGCTTCTGATCGCCTGCCGTAATAAGGTGTGGATTTGTCCAAGTTCGTTGCGCACCAAATCCAACTGCTGATCCACTTCGACGGAAATCTCGCTGAGGGTCAATTCGCAGGCGTTGGCGGTCTTGCTCACTTCGAGCTGCTGCGCCTGCTCCTCAGCTTTCATCTGACGTATGAGGCGTGTGCTGCTCAGCCACCACCCGGCGGACACCACGATCAGCGCCACCACGCCGGTGATCAGGGACGGGTAAAAAAACACCATGATCAGCGCCACCACGCTGAGGGCGATGGCCGAGCCATATTGCGCCAAAGGACGATTGCTGGCCAGTGAGTCTGACATGGTTATGGTTTTTCCCGGTTTGGGCTATACCGCAGTAGTTTCAAGTTAAACATTGTTTCATCAAACCTATGCAGCTTGTATGCCAGTTCAACGCACTAACTGGGTTAGTCGTGGGGCAACCTTTTGCAGAGGCAGTATTTCGTCCACCCCACCGTGTTTCACGGCCTCACCCGGCATACCCCACACTACACTGCTGGCCTCATCCTGAGCCAATGTAAATGCCCCGGCGTCGTGCATCTCTTTCATGCCGCGGGCCCCGTCATCGCCCATACCAGTAAGTATAACCCCGATGGCGTTAGAACCGGCGTTCTGAGCCACGGAACGGAACAGTACATCCACTGCCGGCCGGTGCCGATTGACCGGCGCGCCGTCATTTAATTGGCAAACGTAGCGCGCGCCGTCCCGTTTGACCAATAGATGCTGGTTACCGGGCGCGATGTAGACATGCCCCGGCCGGATCTGCTGGCCGTTTTGCGCCTCACACACCGTCATCGGCGAGACGCTGTCCATGCGGCGCGCAAACGGACCGCTGAAGGCCCCCGGAATATGCTGGGCAATGACGATCCCCGGCGCATCGGCCGGCAACATCATCAACACTTCCTTGATCGCTTCCGTGCCGCCCGTCGAGGCGCCGATGGCGATGATTTTGTCGGTGGTCTTGAAATGTTTGGGTAGCGCCGTCTTGGCGAGCACCGCATCCGCAGATAATTTCGACTCCACCACCCTGGCCGCGATGTCTCCAATCAAAGGACGCGGCCGCGCACCTGCCGCTATCCTGACCTTCTCCACGATCTCGGCGGCATATTCAGCCAGCGTATTGGCCAAATCCACCTTGGGTTTGGACACAAAATCCACCGCGCCCAGCTCCAGCGCGCGCAGGGTGATCTCGGCGCCGCGCTCGGTCAGCGAAGAGACCATGACCACCGGCATGGGCCGCAGGCGCATCAGTTTTTCCAAAAACGACAGGCCGTCCATCTTGGGCATTTCCACGTCCAGCGTGAGCACGTCTGGATTGAGCGCCTTGATCTTGTCGCGCGCCATGATAGGGTCGGTCGCCGTACCGACCACCTCCATCCCAGGTTGCTTGCCTATGATCTCGGTGAGCATCTGCCGCACCAGGGCGGAGTCGTCAATAATCAGAACTTTAATGGGCATCGCAAAGCCTTCGTAAGGGGTGAGGGGTGAGGGGTGAGGGGTGAGGGGAAATCGGCTTTACGCCTCGCTCCTAACTCCTCACGCCACACGCGTCACGCCTCACTTTTTTCTAACGCCTTACTCCTCACTCTTCACTAAAACAAATCAACCTCGCCCGTCACCGGCGCGGTATCTATCAACTGTGCATAGTTACGCTCGCGCTTGACGACGGTGTCGTTGTGCAGGTTACGGAGAAACTTGACCATTACCCGGCCGGTCTGCGGGAAGTAATAGACCTTGCGCGGATAGATGTCGCCCAAATCCTTGGACGCCACACGGATCCGCTCCCGGCTCAGGTATTCCTCGGCGAAGTGCGCGTTGCGCTTGCCGACATCGGTGACGCCGGCCAGCACCCGGCCTGCGCCGAACAGCTTGGCCTCCAGGTGCGTGCGGTGTGCGCCCATTTTCAGCAACTGGTTGATGAGTATTTCCATCGCATAGGCGCCGTAACGCGCCGAGGTGCTGAGCGGACTGTCCGGGTCGCCGCCGTGCTCGGGCAGCATAAAATGATTCATTCCGCCGACCTTGTTAATCGGGTCGCGAATGCAGGCCGACACGCACGAACCCAGCACGGTGACGATCATCATGTCGCGCGCGGTAACATAGTATTCGCCCGGCAGGATCTTGGCCGCCTGGGTCTCGAAGTTGCGGTCATAATACACCTCGGGGGCGCGGTTCAGCGCGTGGGCGTCCTCGGTCACGATGGACGCCCTCCGAGGCCGGACTTCAACATCGCGCCGGCGGCCAGTGAATAAACCGTCTTGCCCTTGGTCCTGAACAGGTCGGCGGCGTGATGAAAACTCTCCGAATGACCGGCGAACATCAAGCCATCCGGCCGCAGCAACGGTACAAACTTTTCCAGAATACCGTATTGGGTCTGTTTGTCGAAATAGATCATCACATTGCGGCAAAATATGGCGTCGAACGGGCCGCGTATCGGCCACTGCTCATCCAACAGGTTGAGCTGCCGGAACACGATCAGGTCGCGCAGCTCCTTGCGTACCTTGACAAAACCGGACTGCGCCCCGGAACCCCGCAAAAAGAAACGCTTAATCTTGTCCTGCGGCAGTTTCTCCACCCTCTCCAGGCTGTAAACGCCCTGCCGGGCCTTCTCCAGCACGTTGGTATCGAGATCGGTCGCCAGGATTTTTACCGGCGGGGTGAAGCTGTTGAAGGCCTCCACCATGGTCATCGCCAGCGAATAGGGTTCCTCGCCCGTGGACGCCGCCGAGCACCACAACATGACAGGGCGGTGCTTCAGCTTCTGCACCTGCTCCGCGAGAATCGGGAAGTGATGCTGTTCCCGAAAAAACGAAGTGAGATTGGTGGTGAGCGCGTTGACAAAGTGCTCCCACTCCTGATCGCCGTCATCGTCCAGCCGCCCGAGGTAGGCGGCAAACGATTCCATATCCAGGGCCCGCAACCGCCGCGCCAGGCGGCTGTACACCATATCTATCTTGCTGTCGCTGAGCGAGATACCGGCATGGCTATAGATGAGCTTTTTGACGCGCTCAAAATCCTGTAGGGTGAAGTGAAACTCACGCTCTTCACCGTTTTGTTTCAGCAAGTCGGCCATTAGAATCTTTCCATTAGAATCATAAGATCCGTCGGACCATCCAACTCAAGGCTAGTAGGGTGGGCAACGCGTTGCCCACGTGCTCGAAACGGGATTGAATCCGCGTGGGCACATAAAACGTGCCCACCCTACAGGCTGGGTTGATACATCCAGCATTTTGCGATCGTGGCGGTTAGCGCTGGGTTTCGTTCCTCAACCCAGCCTACCGCGCTAGAAATTAGAAACCGCCAACTCTTTAGAACTGTTACTCATAAAGCAATAGGTCAGGCTGTGTAAGCTGCCTGAAATTCAGTGTCACGTAGCTTCCAACGTGATCTACAGTGAACGTGTTTGCAAAGCGCATGCCCTGCATACCAGATAGCAGGCCGTCTACACGTTATCATCACTGCGACGATCGCCCGCCACAAGATCATGGTCTCCCAGGTTGCTTTGTTCTTCTTTGTGCTGAGAATGTTTACTCTTAGTCTCCGTCATGATGTCCGGATACAAGGAATGCACCGTTGCCATCGCCGCGAAGATATCAAAGAATGTTCCATAGAGGTTTTGATAGAGGCTCTTTACCGTTTTCATAGAAATAACCCTCTGCTTCAGAGACCAAACCAGGGTTGGGTTAGCCACTCCATGGCATCCCCAACCCTGAATTCAGCAGACTAAAACTCCTTCCAATCATCTTCTGCGCCGCCAGCAGGCTTCGCCTTGGCCTTGGCCGGTTTTCCAGCCGGCTGGTGGGCGATTGCGGAGCGCGCGGCGGGATGATGAGTAGCGGTTCCCGCTTCCGCCCTGGTACGGCCCGGCAGGGCTCTCTGCTCGATCCCGGACAGCTTGAACACGCTCATGGTGTCGGAAAGCTTGATCGCCTGCTCTTCGAGAGACTCCGCCGCTGCGGCCGCCTCTTCCACCAGAGCCGCATTCTGCTGAGTCACCTCATCCATCTGGGTGATGGCCTTGTTCACCTGGTCTATACCGGCGCTCTGCTCCACCGAGGCCGCTGAAATCTCGGCAATGATGTCGGTGACGCGCTTGACCGAGCTGACAATCTCATCCATGGTCTTACCGGCCTGGTCCACCAGCTTGGTGCCGTCTTCGACCTTCTCCACAGAGTCGCTGATCAGGCCCTTGATCTCTTTGGCGGCCGAGGCGCTTCTTTGCGCCAAAGTGCGCACTTCGCCGGCCACCACCGCAAACCCGCGCCCTTGCTCGCCGGCGCGCGCGGCCTCGACCGCCGCATTCAGGGCCAGGATGTTGGTCTGGAAGGCGATGCCTTCAATCACGCTGATGATATCCACGATCTTCTTCGAGGATTCGTTGATGGAAGACATGGTCGTGACCACTTTACTGACCACCTCGCCGCCCTTCACCGCCACGTCGCGTGCGCCTATGGCCAGTTGATTGGCCTGTTTGGAATTCTCGGCGTTCTGTTTCACCGTGGAGGTGAGCTCTTCCATGCTTGAAGCCGTCTCCTCCAGGCTGGAGGCTTGCTCTTCGGTGCGCTGCGACAGATCGCTGTTACCCGTCGCTATCTCCTTCGCGGCGGTGGTGATGGCGTCAATCGCTTGTCTGATTTGAGAAACTATTTCACTCAGCTTGTCTACTGTTGTATTGGTGTTATCCTTGATCTCTCCGAATGAACCTTCGTATTCGGCGGTGATCTTTTGCGTTAAATCACCATTTGAAATCAACTTCAGGGCGCCCACGGTTTCATTAATCGCGGATGAAGCCGTCTGCGTGAGTTTGTTAATGCCTTCGCTCAGCGCCTTCATGAAACCCGCCTTGTCAGCGAGATCAAGGCGCTGCGTCAGGTCGCCGGCCATCGCGCCATTCACCACGCGATCCACCTCTTGCTGAATCTTGATCTCGGCCGTGGTGTCGTTCCACTCGACCACCGTGCCCAACCGCTCGCCCGCCTCGTTCAGCACCGGGTTGGCAATGAGGCCGAAGGTACGCCCGCCCACCTTGATGGAGGTGCGGTGGGTGGAGTTCAGCGTCTTGAGCATGCCGCGCTGGTGCGCCGGGTTCTTGTGGAAGCTGTCAATGTTGACGCCCATCAGCTTACTGACGTTGAAGTTGGGCAGATCCTTGCGAATGTCTGACTCCGCCTTGCGCAACGTGTCGTTCACCGATTCGTTCATGTAGATGATGTTAAGATCGTTGTCGGCGACCATGACGGCGGTGCTGGCCTTATCCAGCGCACTCTTTACGCGCAGGCTGTCGTCCGCTATCTTCTTGTCCGATGTGGTGCGCGCTAACAAACCGTCTTGCATGTTCCTTAAGGCCTCCATCAGCTTGCCAGTCTCGTCCTTGGTGGTCACCTCGATCTTGCCGGTTAGATCACCCGCAGCCACGGCGTTTGCCACGCCAACCGCTTGATTCAGCGGTCTGGAGACGATGCGCGCGATGAACAGCGCCAGACCGAAGCCGATTACCACGGCGCCGACCAGCAGGCTGATGATCCACATCCGCGAGGCGTTATACAGCACGTCGCCTTGACGGCTGGCCTCTTTGCCACCCTCCACGTTCAGGTTGACCAGCTTGAGCAGCACGGCACTGCCGGTATCGAAGGCCGTTTGCGAGGCACCGCGAATCAGTGTCTTGGCCTCCTCGGTTTTATTTTCACGCGACAAGATCAGCAGCTTGCCGTGCTCGGCCAGGTATGCCTCCCAGTTCTTTTTAAACTCATCGTAGAGCTTCTGCTCCTCCGGAGAGGTTATAAGCTTGAGGTACTCGGCTCTGTTCTTTTCAAATAGCGCGATGACATCCGCCATGATCTGTTCATATTTGGTCATTTCTTCAGGAGTGGTGGACAAGATATGTTTCAGCTCGGCAATGCGGAAGTCGGAGGTGTTGGTATTCATGTCCGAGGTAGCGCGTACGCTGGGTAGCCAGCTAGTTTGGATATCGACAGTGATATCGTGTGTGTTGGCGAGCTGGATGATGGAAAACACGCCCAGGAAGGTTGTCAGCGACAGCACCACCAGAAATGAAATAATCAATTTCATCGAGATCTTTAAATTATAAAACCATTGCATGATAGTTCTCCTCTGTAAAAAATGGGGGCTGGGGGCTAGGGGCTGGGGGCTGGGGGCTGGGGGTTTTGTTTTCCCCTAATCCCTAGCCCCTAGCCCCTAGATCCTGCTTTAAGCTGCCAGGCTGCTGTCCATCAGTTCCATGTCGCGGCTGCCCATCAGCTTTTCTATGTCCACCAGTATCAGCATGCGGTCGTCCACGGTGCCGAGTCCGGTGAGATATTTGGTATCAAACGCCGAGCCGAATTCCGGCGCCGGTTTGATTTGCTCCGAGGTGAGGGTGATGACATCGGACACGCCGTCCACCACCATGCCCACCACACGGTTGGCCACGTTGAGGATGATGACTACG
>CAYUAZ010000011.1:0-19057 GCA_964442865.1 uncultured Gammaproteobacteria bacterium | reverse complement strand
GGCTGAGGCTGGCCTGCGGCCCGGGGACATCGTTACTGCGGTGAACCGCAAACCCGTGCGCACCTCGCAGGAATTTGCCGATGCGGTCGAGCGCAACAAAGGCTCTCTACTGCTTAACGTCCGGCGCGGCGAAGCCGCCTTGTTTATCGTGATTAAGTAGGGCCGAATTCATTCGGCCTACTATTTAACGCGATGCTCCAGCATGTGCGGCATGCGTGCCGCGTAGTTCGCAATCGCCTCCGCCGCATGGTAGTTCAGACACGCTTGGGCCATATCTCCTGCCTGTTGCGCGGCAACGGCCTTGGCCTGCAACTCTTTAGCTAGCGTGAGCATGTCCATAATTAACACACGGTCCGCAGGATGTTTCTTAAATAGCCCTTCGCCGTCATGTTCCTCTACTTCTCCCTTCGCCCATTCCAGCAAGGTGTTCACCGATTCCGCCATCTGCTCGTCCGGATTTTTAGCGGCATAACTCATGGCTGGGCCTTCCTCCCCTGCACACGCCGACGCTGCGCCCATTAATGTGGCACAACACAAAATTCTCACTGCCGTGTGTTTCATATCTATCTCCTTACGTTTATAAAACTCTTTCCCTCTAACTAAAAAAGGGGCGCGAACGCCCCCCAGGAGAGAACCGTAATAATTATAAAGAGCGGGGCGCGCAACGCGCCCCGCTAACCGAGCGAGAGCAATCGCTAAAACTTATAACCTGTCCCGAAGCTGAATCCGCCGTTGTCTCTGCCGCCCTAGCGCCCAGCAAAGGCATCAATATCGCCCGGCTTGCGCAGCATCTTGTCCACATCGCCCTGGTGCTGTTCCTCTTTGTAAATCATGTCGCGGGCGTATTCCTCCAGCCACACCGAACGGTCCTTCACCAGGTTCAATAGCTCATGGTACGCCTTGAGGGCTTCGCGCTCGTGTTCCAGCGATTCGCGCAGGATGTCGCCGATGTCGTGTTTATGGGTTTCCAGCAGCGGGCCAAGGGCCAGCGAGGGATGCGCTCCGAGCTGGGTGATCATCTCCCCCGCCTGCTGGGCATGGGACAAGCTTTCGTTCGCCTGCTCGCGCAGCCAACTGACGATGGGGATACGGTTGTAGCCGTACACCATCAGCGCATAATGCGTGTAACGCACCACGCCGGCCAGCTCTAGTTCAAGGATACGATTCAAAACTTCCGCTGCCGCCTTCTTGTCGAGTTCCATAATGTGCTCCTTTCTCTAACTGTAGGGCCGAATTCATTCGGCCAAGGCGCGAATTTGTCGCACCTACAGGCTGTTCAAAACGCATACTTGATGCCGGCCTGGATCAGGCGCGGGCTGCCGGGTAGGATGCCGCGCGTGCGGTCTACGATATACTCCTTGTCGGCGAGGTTTTTCACCGTCAGGAACACCGTGGTGCGCTGGGGTTTGAAGTGGTAGTTCAGCGTGGCGTTCCAGGTCGTATAGCCTGAGATCAACCCTAGCTGCCCGTTGGCCGAGGGTGCCTCGGTGCTGGCGAAGTCGCTGAACTGCTCGCTTACGTACACCGCCTCCAGTTGCGCATCCAACCCGCCCGCCGCGTAGCCTAAGGCCGCCGTCAGCAGATGCTTGGGCGCGTACGGCAGACGATTGCCGGCTGCGCTGCCGGAGACGAGAGCGCCGCCGACCACTTGCGTGAAGGGGGTGGTCTGCTCCGCCGTGGGCAACCAAGTGTAGGCCCCGCGCAGATACGTGCCGGCGGGCAGGCCCGCCCTGCCGGAGAGTTCGAGCCCCTGATACAGGGTCTCGCCCTGGGCCAGCGGCGTGCTGCCGCCAGCGATGGAGCCGACCGCGATCTGGCGCGAGAAGTCGTTGCGGAACAGCGTCGCCTGCAGGTTGGTCCCGTCCATCGGTTCGGCGCGCAGGCCGAGCTCCCAGTTGGTGGACAGTTCGGGCCCGACATCGGTGCTGGTGCCGGTGCCGCCGATAACATCTTCGGTGCGCGGCGGGGCGAAGCCGCGGTGCACTCCGGCGAACACGGTCAGCGCCTTGCCGGGGCTGTAAGTGCCGCCGAGGCTGGGTATCCATTGGCCGAGCGTGTCGCTGCCGGTGACGCCGGTGAGATTATTGGTGCGTGAGCTGTCTATATATTCAAAGCGCAGTCCGGGCGTCAGGGTCCAGTCACCGAGCAGGAAGCGGTTCTGCGCGAACACTGCGTAGGCGTCGGTCTCGCGCAGATTGTCCTCCGCTATGGTTCCGCTGCGGGCGGTGGGCGATGCGCCGTTTATCTGGATGCGCTCCTGCGTCTCATAGTGGGTGCGCACACCGAGGTCCGCCTCGCTGCTCACGCCGAACAGGTTGTGGCTGACGCGCAGGCGCGGTTCGATGCCCCAGGTGTAGTAGTCGCGCAGCCGCCCTTGGATTGAGTTGCAGGTGTCGGGATCAACCGCCATGCCGTTGTTGCGTGCCGTCGTGAACCCCGCGCCGCATTGGCTGTCGGTGGTGGTGCTGGCCTGCCGCCACCAGTCGCGGTCGAAAAACGAGCCATAGAGATTGGTGGTCAGCACTACATTGTCATTGAAGACCAACTCATGGGTCGCCGATGCACCGTAGCGGTCGGCGTACATGAAGTCATTCTTGAACGGGTTGTAGCGTGCGCCGAGGTTGTTGAACTCCGCTTGCGTGAGGCCCGAGTAGGTGACGTTGGAGTCTTCGCTGTAGTAGTTGGCGCGCAGCGTCAACGCCTGTTGCGCGCCCAGGCCCAGCACGGCCTTGAGATTGGCGTCATTGAGTTCGGAACGGGTGTTGTCGCGCGCGCCGTCGCCCTGTTTGCGGATGTAATCGAACAACAGGCCATTACTGCCCCAGGTGCCGCCATAGTTGACATGGCCATTGAGATACTCGCGGTTGCCGCCACCCAAGGTGATGGAACCGCCCGGCGTGGGGGGCGGTGTGGGCGTGATGTAGTTGATGACGCCGCCGATGGTCTGCGGCCCGTAGAGAATCTGCCCCGCGCCCTTCAGCACCTCGATGCGCTGGTAACGGTCAATAGGCGGATGGTAGTAGCTGGCGTTGTCACCGTAAGGGGCGTAGGAGAGTGGGACGCCATCCTCCAGCAGCGTGATCTTGGTCGAGCGCGTCGGATTGAGTCCGCGGATACCGATGTTGGGGCGCAGGCCGAAACCCTCCTCGTCGCGCACGTTGATCCCCGGCAGCTTGCGCAGCGCTTCGCCGGTGGTGAACACCCGGCTCGTTTCCAGCGTCTGCTGGTCCAGTATCTCACCGGAGCCGGGAATGCGCTCCAACGCTTCCGGCGTGCCGATGACCTCCACCGTGGGCGCCTTGACGGGGTTGTCTTTCTCTTGCGCGACCGCTATAGCCCCGGGCCAGGCCAGCACCATCAAAACCGCGATATTGATTTGTTTCTTTGTAAACACATTTTTTCTCCTCTTCATCCGGTTACACTTTTACGTTTGACAATGGCCGTCAGAGGCCACACCTAAGCTTCTGGTATGGATATTAAACTTAATGAGAATGATTTACAATAGCATTTATGATTTATGTCTGGCCTACAGAAAAGCGGGCGAGACGAAGGCACATCATAGGGCTTGCAATTTAAATATAAATGATTATCATTTGCATTAAGATAGGTTTGTTTTGTACACGAGGGAAACATCCATGCGTTACAGCGTTGATGCCTGGCTGGAAAACGGCGCACCTCGCCTGCGGCTGATGGACGAACGGGGGGCAGTGCGCCTGGATTGGGTTTGCCGGGAGGATGCCGCAGGGCGTGACTGCGCTACGCGCACCGAACTCCAGCGCCTGTTCAAGGACTTGTTTCTCCTTGCCGGCACGGCGCGGATGTGCGAGATCGGGACCGTTGGACAGGCGCTGGCCGATGCGTGTCTGACTTGCGGCGAATGCGCGCCGGAGCCCGCGCGCCGCAGTGGGTGGGTGCAAAATCCCGCTAAGGAACCCGGAGCTTAGCGCTGAATACGGTACGCGACAGGAATGGTCAGCGTCGCTTGTTGCCAGGAGGGGTTCTGTTCCAGTTCCAGCGGCGTGGAGGCGCGCAGCACTTTCAGGGCATCCTGATCGAGCGCCTCGTGCCCCGAGCTTTGCTGGATTTCCGCATGCAGCAGGCGGCCGTCGGCGCCAATGACGGCCTTGATCAGCACCTGCCCTTCCCAGCCGTTGCGCCGGGCAAGGTAGGGATAGCGCTTCAACGCCTCCATCCGGCGCCACAGCAGATCGGCCAGCCAGCCGGTGTCAGCAACGGCGGACGGGGGTGACGCCTCCGGTTCGCTCAGCCGTTCTATGACGGGGGCCTGTTCCATGACCGGGGTAGCGGGGGCGGCGGATACCGCCGCCTGTTGCTGAACCGGGGCGATGGCCTCGGTCAGGGCAGGCGCGTCAGGAGCGGCCTGTCGGGTCACAGCCGGCTTGGGCGCAACAGGGCGGGTGGGGCGCGGAACAGGGGTCTGCACGGGCGGTTGTACCTGCGCTGCGGGTGGCGCGGGGGTCCGCGCCATGGGCACCGATGGGGCGGCGGACAGTAGCGCCACATCCCAGCGAAACGGCTCCGGCAGCAAAGGTTTTTCCGCCCCTATGGCGAAGAACAGGAGAAGCCCGCCGAGCGCGCCGTGCAGCACCAGCGACGTGCTCCAGCCATCCAGGCGCCCCGGGCTATAGCTCTCGAACACGCTCATGAGCGCTCCACTTCCAGGCTGACTTGCGTAAAGCCGATGTCTTTAACGCTATCCACCAGCCTCACAAAACGCTCCAGCAGGGTGGCCCGATCCGCGCGCACGATAATCGGCGTTTGCCTGGCATAGCCTCCCAGCGCGGCGTCCAGGGCATCCATCTCAACCGCCTGCTGATTCACGTACACGCCGCCGTCGGGCTGGAGCGTGATCACCACCGGCTTTTCCAGCGCCGCCGTGGCGTGCCGGGCCTTGGCCAGCTCCACGGGAATCTGACCCGTGGAAATAAAGGTGGCGGTGGTGAGCACGATGACCAGCAGCACCAACATCACGTCCACCAGCGGGATGACATTGATCTGGTCCAGATCATGATCCATGCTGCACCCCGGCCTGGTAGCGGGTGACCAGCTCCTTCACGCGCCGCCGCAGCAGGTTATTCATCGCCACGCAGGGAATGGCCACCAGCAGGCCCACCGCGGTCGCCTTGAGCGCCAGGCTCAAGCCCACCATGATGGAGCGCACATCCATATTGCCTTCCGTGCCCATGGTGTGAAAGGTCAGCATGATGCCGAACACGGTGCCGAGCAGGCCAATATAAGGGGCGTTGGCCGCCACGGTACCGATTACGGTCAGGCGCCGGGTCAGCTCGGTTTCGAGCGCCTGCGCGCTGGCAAACGCCGTTACGTCAATACGCCGGTACAGGGACAGCCGCTCCACGGCAATGGCGACCGCCCATATGCTGAGCAGCACCAGGATACCTATGACGCCGTAATCTACCAAGCTGGAAAGATGAGCCATAATTCAGCGCACATAAAACCCTATAGAATATGAATGATAATTATAATCATTATTAATCTTGGGGTCAATCCAGCCGTCATGGCATCACTATAAAACGGTGGCCTCACTTTGAGGGCTGGAGAATGGGCTCGGGAGTGGCGGGAGGCCCTAGCGGGATGATGAAAAAGTCGCAGAAAGGCACAACCGTCATTCTGGCGGAAGTCGGCATTCAGAAATACTATGAAAATCATTACGGATTTCAGCCCCCGCTTGCGCGGGGACAAGCTTCGCGGGAATGACGACTTCTAATCTTATTCGGAGCTTCCTTAGAGCGGCTTAACGACAGCGAGGACGACAATAGCGAACAGCAGCAGCACCGGGGCCTCATTTACCCAGCGGTAAAAGACATGGCTGCGCCTGTTGCGTCCGCGCCTGAAATCCAGCATGAGCTTGCCGCAGTAAATATGATAGGCAATCAATAGGGCGGCCAAGAACAGCTTGGCGTGCAACCATACCGTATTGGAATAAGATGCCCAGGCGTAGTCCCACAGTAGCCACAGGCCAAAAAAGACGGTCAGCACCGCCCACGGGGTCATGAACCAGAACAGCTTGCGTTCCATAATCACAAAACGCTCGTGACCTGGCGCATCGTCACACATTGCGTGGTAAACAAACAGACGGGGAAGATAAAACAGACCGGCGAACCAGCTCACCATAAAGATGATGTGGAAGGCTTTGAGCCAGAGCATCACAGCCTCTCTATTACCTGTTAAGGTTCAGGTTGCGCCTTTTGGAACATCAATCAAGTCTGTGGCGTATCGCGCACACACTCAGACATCCAGATGGGCGACGGACAGCGCATTCTTCTCGATAAATTCGCGGCGCGGCTCCACTTGATCGCCCATCAGAGTGGTGAAGATCTCGTCGGTGGCGATGGCGTCTTCCACCCGCACCCGCAACAGCCGGCGCATTTCGGGATTCAAGGTGGTTTCCCACAACTGCGATGGGTTCATCTCACCCAAACCCTTGTAGCGCTGGATATGCAGCCCGCGCTTGGCCTCATCCATCAACCATTCCAGAGCCTGCTTGAAACTGTAGACCTCTTGGCTGCGTTCGCCGCGCCGGGCATGGGCCCCCCCGCCGGGCAGGCCTGCCAGCTGGTGACCAGGGGCCACCATGCTGCGATACTCACCGGAGGCGAAAAAGTCTCCGCCCAGAGTCTGGTGCACGCTGAGTCCATGACTTGCAATACTAAGGCGTGCGTGCTGCGCGCCGGTCTCTTCATCCTGTTCCAGAATAATCTGGTAGCGTACCAAGGCGCCCATGCCGTTCAAGCGCGTCTCCAACTCCGTAAACCAGGCTTGTGCCTGGCCTCGATCACGCAAGGCGGCGGCATTTAGTTCGGGGAGATAAATCATCTTTTCCAGCGCGGCGGGATCGTAACGCCGCGCGAGGCGCTTGATAGTCGCCATAACGGTCAGGTAGCCTTGCGCAAGATCTTTCAACCCCACGCTGCTGACTGCGGCGCCGTCCTTGCTCACATGCAGGCTGGCCTGTTCCAGGGCGGCCTCCAGCAGATTGCTGTTCAATTCGCTGTCGTCCTTGATGTAGCGCTCCTGCTTGCCCCTCTTGACCTTATAGAGCGGCGGCTGGGCGATGTAGATATGGCCCCGCTCGATAAGCTCGGGCATCTGCCGGTAGAAAAACGTCAGCAACAGAGTACGGATATGCGAGCCGTCCACATCAGCGTCGGTCATGATGATGATGCGGTGATAGCGCAGTTTGTCGGGGTTGAACTCCTCACGCCCTATCCCGCAGCCGAGCGCGGTGATCAGGGTGCCGATCTCATCGGAGGACAGCATCTTGTCAAAACGCGCCTTTTCCACGTTCAGAATCTTACCCTTGAGCGGTAGGATGGCCTGACACTTGCGGTCGCGGCCCTGCTTGGCCGAACCGCCCGCAGAGTCCCCCTCCACCAGGAACAGTTCGGACAAGGCAGGGTCCTTCTCTTGGCAATCCGCCAACTTTCCAGGCAGTCCAGCGAGGTCTAGCGGACCCTTGCGGCGGGTAAGCTCGCGCGCCTTGCGGGCCGCTTCACGGGCGCGCGCCGCCTCGATGATCTTGGCGGTAATCGCCTTGGCCTCGGGCGGGTTTTCCAGTAAAAACTCCTGTAGCTTCTCCGCGACGACGGCCTCTACGATGGTTTTCACTTCCGACGAAACCAGCTTGTCCTTGGTCTGTGAGGAAAATTTCGGGTCCGGCACCCTGACCGAGAGAATGGCGGTGAGCCCTTCGCGGGCATCGTCGCCGATGGGACTTACCTTGGCTTTTTTGGCAATGCCCTCATTTTCTATGTACTGGTTAAGGGTGCGGGTCATTGCCCCGCGCAAGCCAGCCAGGTGCGTTCCGCCGTCTTTTTGCGGGATATTATTGGTGAAACAATAGACGTTCTCCTGATAGGAGTCGTTCCACTGCATGGCGGCTTCGACCGTGATGCTATCCCTCTGGGTGTTTATATATATCACATTGTTATGTATAGGATTTTTGTTCCTATTAAGATGTTCGACGAAGGCCCTGATGCCGCCCAGGTATTCAAACTGATCGGATTTTCCGCTGCGTAAATCATTGAGATTGATATGCACGCCCGGATTTAAGAAAGAAAGCTCACGCAGCCGCTGAGCCAATATATCGTAATGGAACTGAATGCTGGTGAAGGTCTCTGGGCTAGGTTTGAAATACACCTCTGTGCCGGTTTCTTCGGTATCTCCCACAACCGCGAGCGGCGCCTGGGGTATGCCGTGGCGGTATTCCTGCAAGTGAGTCTTACCGTCGCGCTTGATGGTGAGCCGCAGATATTCCGAGAGCGCGTTGACTACGGAAACGCCCACCCCGTGCAGGCCGCCTGAGACTTTATAGGAATTGTCGTCAAATTTCCCGCCAGCATGCAGAATGGTCATGATGACTTCGGCAGCGGATCTGCCCTCTTCGGCGTGGATGTCTACCGGTATTCCGCGGCCGTTGTCGCAGACGGTGATGCTTTCTTCGGGGTGGATGGTGACATCAATTTCCGAGCAGTAGCCGGCGAGGGCCTCGTCTACCGCATTATCCACCACCTCAAACACCATGTGGTGCAGGCCGGTGCCGTCGTCAGTATCCCCGATGTACATACCAGGTCTTTTTCGAACGGCATCAAGACCCTTTAAGACTTTGATATTTGTGGAGTCGTAGGTAGGTTTATCCACAGGCTGCATAGCGTTTTCCATAATTCAATTATACCCTATCGGGGCTTAGATTAAGTATCTAGATCCTGGCCCCTATACGTCCCCTTCCTACAGACTGTTCCACGTGGAACATCCACAGCTATAGCCGCATCGGCATTACCACGTACTTACAGTTTTCCTTGCCCACACCCTGGATGAGACAGCTACTGTTCGGATCGGACACCTCTATCTGGACCCTTTCCCCGCCTGTAGCGGTTATCGCATCGAGCAGGTATGTCGCATTAAACCCAATCTCCAACTCTTGGCCCGAGTACTCAATGGGGATCTCCTCCTCTGCCTCTTCCTGCTCCGGGTTGTGCGTGTGTAGTTTCATGGCGCCACCGCTGAGCTGTACTCGCACACTCCGGTACTTTTCATTCGCCAGTACCGAGGTTCGAATCAGGGCCTGTCGCAACTGCTCGGTATCCGCTGTGAGTGTCTTGTCGCATTTAGGCATCACCCCCTTGTAGTCGGGGAACCGGCCGTCTATCAGCTTGCTGGTAATCAGGCTTTCACCAGTATCAAACTGGATGTGGTTGCTACCAAGCCTAACCTCTACTTCCCCGTCCACGTCGCTCAGCACTCGCCCAATTTCTATGACCCCTTTGCGCGGGATAATGACCTGGCGCTGTTCTGTATCCTTGATCTCAACGGGTGTTGTGCACATGGCAAGCCTGTGCCCGTCTGTTGCGACCAGATTGATCTCTGCTGGACCCAGCTCCAACATCATGCCATTCAGGTAATAGCGGACATCCTGTTGCGCCATGGCGAATTGGGTCTTGCTAATTGCGTTTTTCAATAGTGCCTGCGGGAGCTTGAAGCTGTGTGTTTTTTGCATGGCTTCCATGCTTGGAAAACCGCTGGCTGGCAGCACCGACAAGGTAAATCGGCTCTTGCCGGATTTCACGATCACCTGCTCTTTGCCTTTCGGCTGGCTCAGCTCTATCACTGCTTGTTCCGGTAGCGCCCTGCAAATATCCAAAAACTTGCGTGCCGGCAAGGTCACCTCGCCCGCATCAGACATCTCTTCAAAACTTAGCGGACAGACGACCTCAAGCTCCAAGTCAGTGCCTGTCATGCTGCTTTGGCCTTTACCTGCACGCAGCAGCAGATTTGAAAGAATGGGCAGTGTCTGTCTGCGCTCAATAACGCTGCACACCTGCTGGAGGGGCTTGATTAGGGCTTCTCGTTTAATTGTGCACTTCATAATGGATCCTGAGCTGTAGTTATAAGTCTTTATTAAAATCTACTTAGTTATTGTTATTAGGCAAGCTGTTTTCGGTTTATAAGATTTAAAAACCATTAAATATCAAATTGTTAATAACATTACAGGTTTGTGTGGCAGTGGCCGGAATGTCATTGCAAAAGCTGTGGATAACATACCGGCGTAGCTGCCTAACCAAGTTATCCACAGCCTGTGCACATCAAGTAGTTAGTGTTCTTATTAAAATAGAGTAATCCTCAACAAGCCGTGTATCACTTTGTTTTAATTCATGAATTTTCTTACATGCATGCAACACTGTGGTATGGTCGCGGCCGGAGAACGCGGCGCCGATTTCAGGCAAACTATGGTTGGTAAGCTCTTTGGCCAGCGCCATGGCGATCTGCCTGGGGCGGACCAGGCTGCGGGGTCTTCTGGGTGAGAGCAGGTCGGTCATCCGCACCTTGTAGTATTCGGCAACGGTCTTTTGGATATTCTCAATGGAAACCTGTCTGTCTTGCAGTGCCAGCAAATCCTTCAAGGCCTCTTTGGCGAAGTCCAGGCTTATCGCCTTGCCCGTAAACAGGGAGTTCGCATTAACGCGGCGCAGTGCGCCCTCCAGTTCACGGATGTTGGAGCGGAAGCGTTTGGCGATGAAGAAACACACCTCTTGCGGTAACTCCATGTGCATCAGTTCGGCCTTGCTCATCAAGATAGCGACGCGGGTTTCGAGTTCGGGTGGCTCGATGACAACGGTGAGGCCCCAGCCGATACGTGAAGACAGGCGTTCTTCCAGCCCCGCAACCTCCTTCGGGTAACGGTCGCAGGTCAGGATAATCTGGTGCTTGCCCTCCAGCAACGTGTTGAAGGTGTGAAAAAATTCCTCCTGGGAGCGCTCCTTGCCGGCGAAGAACTGGATGTCGTCTATGAGCAGCGCATCCAGGCCCCGGTAAAAGCGTTTGAAGTCACCCAAGGTATTGTGTTGCAGAGCCGTCACCATGTCCGCGACGAAACGCTCGGAGTGCAGGTAAGCAACTTTTTTATGAGGGTGTTGCTGTAAAATCGCGTTGCCGACCGCGTGCATCAGGTGTGTTTTGCCCAGCCCGACACCACCGTAAATAAACAGGGGGTTGTAGGCGCCACCGAGGTTCTCGGAGACCTGTAAAGAGGCTGCGCGCGCCATCTGGTTGGACTTGCCGGCGACGAAATTCTCGAAAGTGAGATTGGGGTTGAGTTGGGTATAGCGGTTTCCGTAGGCGGAGTCACCCGTGCGCCGTGGCGCCGCGGGCTCGGTCCCGGCCTGCAACTTGGCGCCGTGGCCGCCGATTTCCAGGGAAATGCGCGGGGAAGAGCCCGTCCGGGCTCGCGCGACAAGCTCGGTGATCGTGTTAAGAAAGTGCTCATTAACCCAATCCAGGACAAAACGATTGGGCGCGAGCAGGCGCAAGGATTGGTCGTCCTCGATGACATGCAGGGGGCGTATCCAGGTGTTAAACTGCTGTGCGGACAGTTTGCTTTCTAGTTGATCAAGACAGCTTTTCCAGAGTTGCACAGAGAACCCCAAGCTACTGAATAAAGAATTATTAAGGTTAGAGTCTATACCCGATCGGCCACTGTTAGCCACCCATTATTCATCGTGACGGTCAGCGCTAAGACTTTAACAAAACACCGCACTGCGGGAAACCGCTGTATATGGGGAATACCCAAACAGATTTGACAAAGGGCGCTTATAAATCTTATGATGAGCGGCTTTATCCAGACCGATTATAGTGTTACGGCAGTGGCCGGTAGGAAGCGACGATTATGAAAAGAACATTTCAGCCCAGTGTTATCAAGTGCAAGCGCACCCACGGTTTTCGTGCCCGCATGAGCACCCGCGGCGGGCGGTTGGTCATCAAGGCGCGCCGGGCAAAGGGTAGAGCACGCCTGAGCGCTTAAGCAGCCCTTGCGTAGCGGCGGGCGCGGGTTTCACAAAGCCCTCAGGCTGCTGAAACCTATAGAATTCAAGCGCGTCTTTCAACAGCCCACCCGGACCGGTGACAGGGCGCTCACGATACTGGCCCGCGAAAACGACAAGGGCCATGCCAGGCTGGGGCTTGCCATCTCAAGCAAGGCGGCCAAAAGCGCGGTGGTGCGTAACCGCATAAAACGAGTTGCCCGCGAGAGTTTTCGGCATTACCACGTACTGCTTGGCAGTTGCGATTATGTCATTACCTGTGGCAGCGCGATAGGCAACAAATCGCCACGCGAGCTGCGCACCGCGTTAGATAGATATTGGCACAAGCTATCCCATGAGAAACCTTCTGATTCACCTGATTAGCGGCTATCGGTATCTCCTCAGTCCATTCCTCGGCAACTGCTGCCGCTTTACCCCCAGTTGTTCCTGTTATGCGCAAGACGCCATTGCCCGCCACGGTGTAGTGAGCGGTGGTTGGCTGGCCTTGCGCAGGCTGGGGCGCTGTCACCCATGGCATGCTGGCGGTGTAGATCCGGTGCCGTGAAAATTTTCGTGAAAACACAGGCATAATCGTCCAATGAATTTCGATAACAAACGGCTGATCCTGTTGATGGCGCTCGGCTTTGTGCTGTTGCTCATCTGGCAGGCCTGGCAGCAGGATTACGGCGTCAAACCCACGGTTGCGACGGCGCCGGCAGCAACAGAGGCGGCTAGCCCTGTTACACCACCCGTGCCCCTGGACGTGCCGACGGCCAAGCCCGCCACGGCGGCGACAAAGACCACCCCCGACGCACCACCCGCGGCCACCATGAACACACTGCCACAGGGCGACTGGGTGCGCGTCAAGACCGATGTGCTGGATCTTGCGATCAACACTGTGGGCGGTGATCTGCGCCGTTTGAATCTGCTCGCCTATCCCGTCGCGGCCGACCAGCCCGAGCAGCCGTTTCCGCTCTTGAACGATGCGCCCGACAAACTATTTATCGCCCAAAGCGGGCTGCTGGCGGGAGCTAAAGGGCCGGATCATCATGCCGTATTCATACCGGAACAAACCAGCTATCAACTTGCATCGGGCGCGAATGAACTGAAGGTGCGTCTGAACTGGAGCGGTCCCGATAATATCAAGATCAGCAAGATCTACACGCTGCGGCGGGCGAGCTACGAGATCAAGCTGGATTATGAGGTTCACAACGGCTCGGCACAGGAATGGCGCGGCCGGGTGTACGGTCAATTCCAGCGCGTGGAAGAACCCAATCCCTCCCACTTTATTTATACCTACTCCGGCGGGGTACTCTCCAGCCCGGAAAACAAGTACGAAAAGATAAACTTCAGTGACATGACGGACAAGGATCTCAGCCGCGAAGTAAAGGGCGGTTGGGCCGCGATGCTACAGCATTATTTTGTCGGGGCGTGGATACCGGAGCCGGGTGGGGCGAATCATTATTACAGTAAGGCGCTGGAAGGCCCGCGCTACGTGTTCGGTGTGGTGCAGCCCGAGGCCGTCGTCGCGCCGGGGCAGACGGCGGCGCTGGGGACGCGACTCTATGCCGGCCCCAAGCTACAAGATCACTTGCAAGAGATCGCGCCCAATCTCGAACTCACCGTGGATTACGGGATGCTGACGATCCTTGCCCAGCCGATCTTCTGGCTGCTCAAATATATTCACAACGTGGTCGGCAACTGGGGTTGGGCCATCGCGATTCTAACCCTGTTGATCAAGCTCGCGTTTTACCGCCTGTCGGCCGCCAGCTACCGTTCGATGGCGAACATGCGCCGGATGCAGCCGCGCATCCTCGCGCTCAAGGAGCGTTACGGCGAGGACCGGCAGAAGATGAGCCAGGCGATGATGGAGCTGTACAAAACCGAGAAGATCAATCCGCTGGGCGGCTGCCTGCCGGTGCTGGTGCAGATCCCGGTGTTCATCGCGCTGTACTGGGTGTTGCTGGAGAGCGTGGAGTTGCGCCAGGCGGATTTCATCCTGTGGATTTATGACCTGTCCAGCAAGGACCCCTACTATGTGCTGCCGCTGTTGATGGGCGCCACCATGCTGATTCAGCAAAAACTGAGCCCCGCGCCGCCGGATCCCATACAGGCCAAGGTGATGACGATACTGCCGATCGTGTTTACGCTGTTTTTCGCCTTCTTCCCGGCGGGTCTGGTGCTGTACTGGGTGGTCAACAACGCCCTGTCCATTGCCCAGCAGTGGTATATCACACGCAAAGTAGAAGCAGCGGCGAGTGGCTAGTAGCTAGTGGCGAGAGCAGAAACATGTCTTTACTAGGGACTCGCCACTCGCCACTCGCCACTGATTTTAAAGACACCATCGTCGCTCCTGCAACGCCGCCGGGACGGGGCGGCGTTGGCATCGTACGCATCTCCGGTCCACGTACACGGGAGATCGCGCAGCATATTCTCACCACCCTTCCGGCGCCGCGCCACGCGCGGGCATGCGTTTTCCGTGACGCCGCTGGCGCGGCGATAGACCACGGCATTGCGCTGTACTTTGCCGCGCCGCACTCGTTCACCGGCGAGGACGTTGTGGAGCTGCAAGGCCATGGCGGGCCGGTGGTGATGGACATGCTGGTCAGGCGCGTGATCGAACTCGGTGGCCGCTGTGCGCGGCCGGGAGAATTTTCCGAGCGCGCCTTCCTGAATAACAAGCTGGATCTCGCCCAGGCCGAGGCCATCGCCGATCTTATCGCCAGCGGCACGGAACAGGCCGCCAAGGCGGCGCTGCGCTCGCTGCAAGGTGAGTTCTCGGCGCGGATCCACGCCCTGGTCGAAAAGGTGATTGCGCTCAGGAGTTATATCGAGGCGGCGATAGATTTTCCCGACGATGAGGTGGATTTTCTCGCCGACAGTAGCGTGACAGCGCGACTCGATGAGTTGCGTGATGCGCTCACTACGGTACTGAACGGTGCGCGACAGGGCAATCTGCTCACCGAAGGGCTGCGCGTGGTAGTCGCCGGCAAACCCAACGCCGGCAAATCCAGCCTGCTGAACCGCCTCGCCGGGCGCGAGGCGGCGATCGTCACCGAGATACCCGGCACCACCCGCGACGTGCTGCGCGAACACATCCACATAGACGGCTTACCGCTGCACATCATAGACACCGCTGGGCTTCGTGAAGGTGGAGACGTGGTTGAGCAGGAGGGGATGCGCCGCGCCTGGAACGAACTCGCGAGCGCCGGCATTGTGCTGCTAGTCACTGAAAATCAGGATACTCTTGATGGGCAAGAGCGAGCCATCGTCAAGCGGCTACCTCTCGGCGTCCCACTTACCATAGTTCACAATAAAGCAGATCTTTTTGAGCGCGAGCCGACGCTGAAAGAAAATCCCTCGGTCCCCCCCTTTGAAAAAGGGGGGCGGAGGGGGGGGGTTTCAGAAATATGGCTGTCAGCCAAAACCGGTGCGGGCATGGACCTGCTGCGTGTACACCTCAAGCAGTGCGCCGGGTATCAAGATTCAAGCGCAGGAGTCTTCTCCGCACGCCGCCGCCATCTCGATGCGCTGCACCGTGCACAGGACGCGATTCTGAGTGGCCGGCGGCAGTTGCAGGAAAGTCGCGCCGGGGAATTGCTCGCGGAGGAACTGCGTCAGGCGCAAAGTGCGCTTGCGGAGATTACCGGTGAGTTCAGCAGTGAGGACTTGTTGGGCAGAATCTTTTCGAGTTTTTGTATCGGAAAATAAAACGAAGCAAGCCGCTCTCGTTCCAGGAGAGTTTTTGATTTCACGTCGGGCCGGCGGACTGGCCCACCCGGGCGTCTGGTTACATGAAGGTAAAGAAAAAGATAAAGGTAAAGGCCAGCAAGATGATAGGCACCAAGTCGTCGTCGCTCATGGTATATCCTCCACGTTACGCTGAGATAAATTTTAGCTACGCGCTTACTCTAAACCTAAATAGTGTGGTTAGGAAGAGTTCAAGGTCGAAAACCATGCACCTGTTGGCGAAGGCGAGCCAGCCATTGCGGCTGGGGACGGGCGCCGTACCGCAGCGCGGTGTAGAGTTGCGTGATCAGCCTGACCTGGGGAGCAAGCTCCGGACGCAACGTCGCTGCGCGGGCGGCGAACTGTAGCGGACCCTCGGCGGGCATGCGCGGTACGCCACGGCGCGCGAGCCGCTGGCAGAAGGTTTGGTAGTAGCGGACGGCGGGCTCCAGTGGCGGCCGGCGCGCCCAGAGCGCGGCGGTCAACAGCAATGACACGGCGATGCAGCCGCTCAACACCATCGCCAGCAGCAGGGCACTGCTGCGAAATTCCTGCAAACCCCACTCATCGAACAGCCGGCGTTGGCGCTCATGGTCATAGCCCAATACCCATTGGTTCCAGCCGTGATCGAGGCTATCCCAGCCGAGGCGCAGCGTGTGCCACATGCCTGCCAACAGCCCTTGTTGTGCAGGGTCGCGCTCACGTTCCGTAGCCAGCGCCCGCACGCCACGCTCGATGCGCGCGGGGGAGACGGCGGCCGTCGGGTCGGTGCGCACCCAGCCGCGATCTTGCAGCCACACCTCCACCCAGGCGTGGGCGTCCGATTGGCGTACGATGAGGTAATCGCCCATAGGATTTAATTCGCCACCCTGGTAACCCGTGACGATGCGCGCGGGGATGCCCGCCGCGCGCATCAGCAGGGCGAAGGCGGCGGCGTAATGTTCGCAAAAACCGCGCCGGGTCTCAAATAGAAAGGCGTCCATCGGGTGGTCGCTGCGGGTGAGCAGCGGCGGATTCAGGGTGTAGAAAAACGGCTGGGTGCGAAAATAATCCAGGGCGCGCTGAATTAGCTGCGCGGGTTGAGGGGTCTCCGTACGCCAAGTTTGCGCGAGCGCCTGTAGACGCGGGTTGCTGTCGGCAGGCATGTTCAGCGCGCGCTGCTTCTCACGGTTGGTAAGCGGGCCGGTACTGTAGTTTGTATAGGAGCTCATCGTATAGCGTAGACGCTCGCGCAGCGGTTCCTTGGTGAACAATTGCAGGTCGCGCGTGATATAGGCGAAGGGTGGCGCCGAGGCCGGCAGGTCGAGGGCGAAAAGCCAGCTGCGACGGTGCGGCTCCAGGGTCACGGTATAACTGACGGCGGGCAGATAGCCGGTGAACGTGAGCGGTTCGGTAAGGGCGAGATTCGGCGCCGCCTTCCAGCCCACGCCATCGGTCTCCCACAGCACGGGGCCGCGCCAGTAGCGCTGCCTGGGCGCAGGGATGGGGCCGGCGAAGGCCACCCGGAAGGCGACCGCATCGGACTGGGCAAGCCGGCTGATGCGGCCGGGTTCCATCTTGTCATCCAGACCCGTGGTGCCGCTGTAGCTGTCCTCAGGCATACCCCACAAGGGACTGCTGACGCGGGGGAATAACACGAACAACACCAGCATCACGGGCAGCGCCGGGGCCAGCAGCTTGCCGGCCAAGTGCAGATTGGCGGCGAGCCCCGGGTAGTCGCGGCTGCGGTGCAGATCTATCAGCGCTGCCGTGATGACAGTCACTACCGCCAGCATATACGCGCCCATGAAGATCGTCTGCGAATAGAGAAAGCTGGTGATGACCAGAAAATACGCCAGCACGATCACGATGAAGGCGTCGCGGCGGGTGCGCATCTCCAGCAGTTTCAGGCCCAGCATGACGAGCAGCAAGGCGACGCCGCCGTCGCGCCCGAACAGGGTGTTGAAGCTGAAATAGACCCCCGCGATGGCAAGCGCCGTGAGGGCGAGGCGCAACCAAGGGCCGGGCAGCCGCCAGCCACGCACCGCGCACAGCCAGCGCCACACACCCAACAGCAGACACAAGCCGCTGATCCAAACTGGCAGGTGCGCAACATGCGGTGCGCTGACCAGCGCCAGGGCGGCGAGTACCCACAACAAGGTGCGGGTGCGCAGGTGGTAGGTGTGGTCTTCGCCTTGATTCATGGGGCGAGCCCAAACAGCGCCAGACTACGCAGACACGCCGCCCGGTGCGCCTCACCCTGACCAGGAGGGAGGGTGAGGCCGGGCAGGCGCAGGCCGTAACGCAGGCCCGCAGTATGGGCGTCCAGCACCCAGCGGCACAACCAGCTCAGACGGGTCTCGGTGTCCGGCTCGATCACGGCATCCCACTCCAGCCACAACTCGCTCGGCCCGCCGCCAAACTGTTTGCTCCACAGACCTTGCTCGCGGGCGGCGAGTTTCCAGTGGATGTGGTGCAGCGGCTCGCCGCGCTGGTGGGCGCGCAGCCCGGCAAAGTCATCGCCGCCTTTCTGCCCCGGCCCGCTGTCAAGCTCGTCGCCACCGGACGGATATGGCCGATGCCCGGCGGCAGGTTGCGGATAGACGAGACAGCGCATATCGAGATCCAGCGGCGACCAGGCCCAAAACAGGCCAAGCGGAAACCGCGTAGCTACCGTGAAGCGGCCCATCTTGAGGAGACCACGCTTGGGGGCGGGGTGCAGCAATTGTACTGTGCTGATCTCATGCGGAGGCAGGTCAACGAGTTGCGCGGGCAAACCGGGCAGTTGCAACGACACGCTGTAGCGTGTGGCGCCGGGGTTGGAGGCGTGCAGCGTAAAGGCGGCCGACTCACCCGCGAACACCGGCTCGCAGCGCGCGGCGCTGATTTCCAGTCCGGCGAGATTGAGATAAGTGTACAGGATGGAGACCAACGCCAGGCCGCCAAGCAGAAAGGTGAGCAAAAAGCCGAGGCTGTTGGCGTAGTTGATGGAACCCAGCAGCATCACCGCCAGCATCACCGCGAACAGCATGCCGTAACGGGTCGGCAGTATGAATACCCGGCGCAGAGTGAGCCGCACCGGCCCCGCCTGCGGGCCTTCGCCTTCCAGAAACCGGGCGGGGCGAAACCGCCAGAGAAAACCTTGCGCCTGAACCGGCACGAGAGTTCCGTTAGCAGGCTGTTGTAAAACAGCCTGCGTGCGGTCCATGGATGGGCTGCCATTTTTCAAACACGCCGTATGTGTTTGAAAAATGGAGCACAGCGAAAATGACATTTTTCGCTGTGCGTGTTGAAAAAACACCAGGGATGGTTTTTTTCAACATACGATTAGGGTATGGCCACGGCGTCCAGCAACTGCCGCACCCATTGCGCGGGCGCTTGCCCGCTATGCTCCAGGCTGGGCCGCAGGCGATGCCCGATCACCCCCGGCATGACTGTCTGCACGTCCTCCGGGATGACGTGATCGCGCCCCTCCAGCAAGGCCCAGGCCTGGGCCCTGTGCAGGGCGGCGAGCC
>CAYUAZ010000010.1:0-19058 GCA_964442865.1 uncultured Gammaproteobacteria bacterium | reverse complement strand
ATAGATGTCACATTCTTGGGTTCTAATTATGAGGATGAATAAGGTATTAGTAATAGACGACGAGCCCGCCATCTGCGAGATGCTGTGCTTTGCCCTGACGCGGGCGGGTTATGAGTGCGAGGCGGTGCACAGCGCCGAGGCTGCGCGCGCGAGCATTAACCAGGAAATCCCGCTGTTGCTGTTGCTGGACTGGATGTTGCCCGGGGTAAGCGGGTTAGAGTTTGCGCGCAACCTGAAGCGCGATCCCGCGACCAGCCAACTCCCCGTCATCATGCTCACCGCGCGCGGCGAGGAAGGCGACAAGATCAGGGGCCTGGACAGCGGCGCCGATGACTACATCACCAAACCGTTTTCACCCAAGGAACTGCTGGCGCGCATCAAGGCGGTGTTGCGCCGCACCACGCCGCAGGCGACCGACGAGGTGATAAACCTGTCCGGTCTGCAACTCGATCCGGCCAACCGCCTGGTCAGCGTGAAAGATCGAATGGTGCCGACCGGCCCCACCGAGTTTCGCCTGTTGCACTTCTTCATGACGCACACCGAGCGCGTCTACAGCCGTGCGCAACTGCTCGATCAGGTGTGGGGGAGTAACGTCTACGTGGAAGAGAGGACCGTGGACGTGCACATCCGCCGTTTGCGCAAGGTCTTGCAGGATTACGGCTATGAGCAGTGTATCCAAACCGTGCGCGGTTCCGGCTATCGCTTTTCGACCCGCGGCATGAAGCTACCCGACATCAGACCCAGGATCAAGCTTGAAGCCTCTCTTGAGCTGTAGGGCGTGTGGTACACGGGTGAGCAGCATTGCTGCGAACGGGCAAACCATGGATGGCCTGCCCTGGTCTTGCAAGTGAAGCGGGAAGCGAGAGCGCAGTAAGGGCCGCCATTTTTCAACAACCTATTGGCCGAGCAGATTAAGCTGGCCGTCCGCTTCGGGCTCGCGCCGGTCCACGAACAACACATTGCCGGGGATACTCTTGGCTTGCTGCTTCACCTGGCTGAGGCGCGCCGAGATGTCATGGTGAGTCAGAAAGCATCCGGGCGCTGCCTCCACGGCGGCAATGGAAAGGGTCATGATCGGATAAAAGCAGAGCTGGCCACGCCGATCCTTGGTCGAGATCCCACCCTGTTCAATATGCGGCCCCTGGTAAAGCTGGACAATTTTGTCGGCCAGGAGACTAAGGATGGTCTGACAGCGCTCACGCCAATCCTCGCTCGGAAATACCACCACAAAATCATCGCCGCCGATATGGCCGACAAAATCGCCGTGCTTGCCACAGATGCCGGTGATGATTTCGGCGAGCAGCTTGATGGCCTCATCACCCGCGCTGTAGCCATACACATCGTTAAAGGGCTTGAAGTTGTCGAGGTCAAAATAACACAGGGTGAACGACCTGCGCTTGTGTAATAAGCCGTCCACATACTCATTGACCGGTACGCTGCCGGGCAGCAAGGTGAGCGGGTTGGAATAGCGAGCGTTGCGCAACTGTAGCTCGGTGAGCTTCTGCAAGAGTTGGGCGATGGTGCCCAGCCCCACATAACGGCCGCGCGCGGTGATGATGAACTCATCGGTGGTGGTGACCTGTACCGAACCCACCAACAGCTTGCTCAGGTTCTCAAACGGCATATTCTTGTCCACCACCACCGGGTTATTGTCCATAAAGCGCGAGATCGGCTTTTTGCCGTGTAAATCGCGCCCGAAACGGCTGGCGAACATATTCATGAACTGATGCCGTTTCACCAGCCCTATGGGGACCGCGTCCTGCACTACCGGGATGGAAGTCAGTTCCGGGGCATTACAAAACATCTCGCCTACCTGTTGAAAAGTAACATCGGGTGTAACGGTGATCCTGGTGCGTATCAGGCTCGCAGCCGTGCCGTAGCGCGCCGAGTTTTTGAGATAAGGGGTGCTCGGACCTTCCTGCCGGGTAAGAAATAATTCTCGCGGCAACAAAACCGGAGGCTGGGGACGCGGTTTGGCGAAATAATAGCCCTGCGCCAAAGGCACATTCAACTCGCGGATGGCGAGAAATTCTTCTCGACATTCCACCCCCTCGGCGATGATACGGCAATTGAGGCTGGTGGAGATTTCCTGTATGGATTTCACGAATTGCTGCTTGATGTGATCTTCGTGCAGACCCTGGATGAAATGCATGTCTATCTTGACATAGTCAGGGCGCAATTCCGACCACAGCCGCAAACCCGCATAGCCGGCGCCGAGATCGTCTATGGCGATTTCAAAACCCATCTGGCGGTAGTGATCGGCGGCGTCACGCAACACGGTGTAATTATTGGTCTGGCTGTGTTCGGTAAGCTCTATGACGACACGCTCAGGGGTAAGGTTGAGCGCGTGCAGCAGTTCCTGGGTCTTTCCTGGCCTGAAGCCGGGCTGCAGCAAACATTCCGGCGTCACGTTGATGAACAGCTTGCCCGGCAGATTGAGATCCCGAAAATCCTGCATGATGATCTCGCGACAGAGCATGTCCAGTTCCGCCAGCAGCCCCGCGCGACCGGCGGCGTCAAACAGCTTGAGCGGCGCGTGCAGGGGGCTGTTGGAAGGGCCGCGGATCAAGGCTTCGTAGCCGTAGATCCGTTGAGCATGCAGCGAAACAATGGGCTGGAAAAGCGCTGTGAGCTGGTGGTTATCCAAGATCTCTTGCAGCGATTTTAGATAGGCCCCCGGACCTTCATTCCCGGCATGTTGGGTTAAATCCTGGGCACAGGCATTCATGGGGCAGTCAACTCAAAAAGGGGCGGGTTTGTTACGCAACGCTCCGACGATCGGTAAAATCTTCCACTGCCCTCATCTTGTTCAGGTGGTCAAGGCGGATACTGGGGCGTTCGCTGTAAGCCCTTTGGGCAAGCATGCCGGGCTCTTCGCAGTCCACCAGGATTTCGTTATCCCAATTTCCGCCATTGAGCAGGGTATTCACGGGAGCGAGTCCCAGCAAAATATGTTCGCAGTCAAGCGGGCGGCAGATGCTCAATACCACCAGTTCGATGCCCTGGCCGTTTACGAACGTATCGCCCAGTCTGACCAGCCTGCCGCTAGGCCCGGAGATCTCCAGAAAAAAGCGCTCGCTACTCATAATTATACTCCTCATAAGGTTATGCATTACCGAATACAGTATCGGCGCCCAGAGCGAAAAATTTATTAAAGATATATTAAATATTTATGACAAGGATGGCCGGTCCCTTGGCGCCAACAAAAGTGAATTCGGCGCGCGGTTGTCGCAGTGCAGTCATCTGTATGTAACCGAACTGAAACACTACCTGCGTAATCTCCGGGTCAATACTTTTGCGTTTTCGGCGATAATGAAGAAAAACTCCAGCACCACCGCTGTCATAAGAAGTGACCATGACATGCTAAAGCCTGAATGGGCCGATGAGGCCCGGTTCAGCCTCAATTCCGAGGTGCTGCGCGCGATTCTGGATCACGCCAAGCCGCTCGGACATAACGAGGAGCCGGATAATCTCAACCTCGGTTTCGGTTTCCTGTACTACGGTTTGGTGCGCGCGCTGCGCCCGCGCCACGTGCTGGTCATCGGTTCGGGCTATGGTTTCAGCGTCGCCTGCCTCGCCCTCGGGCTCAAGGACAACGCCTGCGGCCGTCTCAGTTTTGTAGACCCGTCATATTCCATGCTCAAGCATGGCCCGTTCCGCACCATCGGCGGGACCTCACAGTGGGACGACGCCCAAAAGGTGCAGGCGCACTTCCGGCGCTTCGGCGTCGAGCGACTGATCACGCACTACAAGCTCACCAGCGCGGAGTTCTTCGCCGACTATGCCGGGCGGGGATTGCCGGGAATAGACCTTGCGTTCATTGACGGCAACCACGCCTACGCCGATGTGCGCCACGACTTTCTCGCCACCTTGCAACATGCACCCCGCAACAGCTATCTCCTGCTGCACGACACCAACATCTACGTGCGCGAGCTGGTGCGTCACGCCGGGGTCAAGCGCTGGCTTAAAGTGATTGCCCGCGAGCAGGAGCATTTCGAAGTCGTTGACTTTCCGTTCTCCTCAGGCGTGGCCCTGGTGCGCGTGCTGCGCGAAGGGCCGTGGCAACACGTCGAGTAATCGTCGCCGCGCTGGCCGCCGCCGTTGTTCTCGTCGGCGGTTTTCTGTTCTGGCGCTACGTGTGGTTTTTCCGCGATCCGCCACGCACACCGCCGGTCGAGGAAGGGCTGCTGAGCCCGGCGGACGGCGCCGTGGTCTACGTGCGCAGGGTCGAGCCGGGCGAGGATGTCGTGGTGATCAAGCAAGGCGTGCGCGCCACGGTGCAGGACATCCTGCGCCAGGATGTGGACCAGCCCATGCTCGTCATCGGGGTCTTCATGAGCCCTTTCGACATACATTACAACCGCGCCCCGCTCACCGCCACAACGGGCTTCATCCGCCGCTACCCGGCGATCGGTGAGAACGCGTACATGGGCGCCATGCACTGGCGCACTGTCTTCAATATCGCGCCGCGCTATGCCGACAGTGTACACATCGTTCAGAACGAGCGCGTGGTAACGCACTTCGTCGGCGAGTACCGTGGCGCACCGCTCTCCTACTATGTGGTGCAGATCGGGGCGCGCACCGTCAACGGCATTGACAGCTACTACCGGGAAGGCGACCGCGTGGAGCGCGGCGCCGTCTTCGGTATGATCCGCATCGGCTCGCAAGTGGACCTGATCGTCCCCTGGCAGCCGGGGCTTACGCCGCGCGTGCAGCCCGGCGACCGGGTCCGGGCTGGGGAAACCATCCTGATCCAGTGATGCGCGCCACAATCGCTCCCGTGACCCTGACCCGGTTCGAGCCGACGCTGGCCGCTGGCGTAAACGCAGTACATCCGTTTACCATTCTCCAGGCGCTGATAAATAGGGCTTGAACACAAACAGGTTTGGATCTTTAGGATCCACCTCCACCCGCAGCCAGCCGGTATCAGTTTCGCCAAAGGTTTCCACGCGCGTGAAGTGCGCAATGTGCTGCTGAGTGAGGCTGTCAAGCAGCGGTTTATCAATGCGGAAGTAATGGCTGTCGCCGTGTACCAGCACCACCGGTTTGCCGTAGGTGAGAGTTTCTTGTTCCAGTGCCTTTAGAAAATCGTTATAACCGGTGCGTTGCGGGTCGGTGGACGCAAGCTCGAAGCCTGGATCAGCCTGGATGATAATCATCACGCCCAGACTTTGGCGTTGCTGGGCGGTGCTGAAGACTTGATGCAGCCAAACCAGGTTGGCGGCGTTGCGCTCCCGGTATTCGGCATCCATCGCCGGGGTGCGTCCCAAATTGTTGTTGCTGCCGGGTATGTTCAATCCGGCAAAGGTCGCGTCACCGTAGCTCCAAATCACGTTCTCGCGGAATTTGGTGTAGTTTGGAGTGGCGCTCTGGCGGGTGAGTTTCAGGGTGCGCTGTCCCAAGCTGTAATCGCCCGCAAAAAACAATTCACGCAGTTTATTGAGCCGCTCCAAGGGGTCGTAGGCGCCATTGTTGGCGCGGTGGCAATCCGTCCATTCGTTGTCGCCGGGGACAAAAATGAACGGGTGGGCGGAGGCATCAAATAGGGTCTTACGTTGATAAAATGTAGCATCGTCGCACAATGTTCTGCCATTTTTGAAATCGCCGTCATGCACCACAAAGGCGAGCTTTTCCGCATCCAGCTTTTGCAGGAAGACCGGAAAGGTTTGCAGTTGCGGCTGGGTATACGGCATATCGCCGATAAGGGCGAAGGTGAAGCGCGGTGTGTTCAAACCTTCTTTTTCGGAGGGCTCGGCATACGCCTCGTGAGAGACCAGAATAAAGGTGAGTATTAGAAAAGTAATCTTGTGCATGATCGTGTCTCCTGCAAGTTGTCAAGGTAACTTCAATTAAATCGTGCGATGCGGCTTTCCAGCGTGGCGCTGAACGGCTGCGGTATGGACTGGATGTAAGCAATCAACGCATCCAGATCCACCGGCCCTCCTACCCGGTTAATGCCCTGGTTGAACACCGTGAAGTTGTCGCCGCCGGCGGCGATGAAGCTGTTGGCGGTGACGCTGTAGATTTGCGCCAGATTGATCGGCGCGCCGTTCTTGCGAATTTCAACGATGCGGTTGCCCACCGGCCGCGCGTTGTCCCAGGTGTAGCTGAGCCCGGAGATTTGCAGGATGCGCGGGGTAGGTTGGCCCAGCCACTGTTGATTGAGCAGGGTGTAAATCTGCTGGCCGCTGAGATCCATCTTCACCAGGCTGTTGCCGAAGGGCTGAATGGTGAACAGCTCGCCCCAGGTGACGGGACCGGCGTCGAGATCGGCACGGATACCGCCCGGATTCATGAAGGCGAAATCGGTGTTCATGGCGGTGCGCTGCGAGTCGGCGATGAGATTGCCAAGCGCGGATTCACCGGCGCTGTTTTGAGTGCGCGTAATGGCCACCTGAGCGGCGCCGATCAGTTGGTTGACCAGCGGCGCGACCTTTTGCTCGGCCTGGCTCACCAGTTGCGTGGCCTGGGTGTCGGGCGTGAGGCCCGGCCCCGCATCGCCGTAGGTGGTGACGATCTGCGCCGATTTTTTCACAATGTCCTTGGTCGCCGGGTCAATTTTCACGTCAATGTCCGCATAGGCGGTGCTGGCCGAGAAGGACTGCGTGACGAGGATGTCCTTGCCGTTGTTGTTTTTCAGAATCGCATTGGTGAAGGAATGGCGATGACCGGACATCACCACATCCACTTCGTCGTCGAGGCGCTTGACGATGTCCACAATTTCACCGCTTACTACACCGCTGGGCCGTGTAGTACCCTGATAACTGTTCTGTACCCCACCCTGGTGTATCAACACCACAATGGCGCGCACCTTCTGCGCGCGCAGCTCTGGGATATAGCGGTTGATGCTGTCCGCCTCGTCGAGGAAGCGCACACCAGCCACGCCGGTCGGCGTGACGATGGTCGGGGTATCCTTCAGCACCGCGCCGATGAAGGCGATGGGCATGCCGCGCACTTTTTTAACCACATAAGGCGGCAGGATCGGCTTGCCGGTTTGAGCGTCCACTACGTTGGCGGAGACATAAGGAAAATTGGCGCCGCGATAGGGGTTTTCAAGATACGGGCCATTGACATGATTGCCGCCGTTGAGCAGGCGCCGCATCTCACTCACGCCCTCATCAAATTCATGGTTGCCGAGCGTACCGACCACATTGCAACGCGGATCGAGCTTGTCATCAAAACGGCAGTGCTCGTTGCCGAGCATATTAAGAAAACTGATCGAGGGTTCATCTTGCAACAGCGCCGAAGCCGGCGGTGAGGCGCCCACATGATCGCCGGCGTGCACCATGACGGCGCGGTCACTCACGCCCTGCTGGGCGTTATTGAGATACGATGCGAGCACAGCCGCTCCGCCGACCGGACGGTTTGCCACCAAGCGGCCGGTTGAGAGCTGGCCGTGAAAGTCATTGATGCCGAGTATTTTGACATGCAGCCATGACGCCGCATTGGCAATCGGCCCAGGGCGCAGCCACTCTATCTTTTGCGCGGCGATGTCGCGCAGTCCGGGGCTGTCTTCAGCATGATAAGACGAGGACTCATCCTGATGCACATCAATAGCGTTGATGTTCTCTGCCGCAGTGGCGACACTCACAACGAGCCACAGCGCACACATCACAAGGTATTTATTCATTGCCATCCTCCATATGTAAAATGTAAATGTAATTTAAACGGGCCGCGCCACGCGGCGCGGCCCACAACAACCTATTTCTTGTCTTTTTTGTCCTGTGGCTTGATATCCAGGGTCTGCTCCAGTTTGATGAGGATGAACTCGTTGTCATCCGGCTGGCGTGTGCCCAGGTGACGGCCCACGCTGAACGGATAGTTGTTGTCGTTCAGCACGCCCAGCGTCTTTTCATCCATCACCACCACGTCTTCAATGGTCACGAAGGGGAAGGCGAAGTTAAGGCCGGTGCCGACATCGCCCGCCTGCACCGGTTCGCTGATGCGATGCGGGTCCTTGATACGCAACAGATCAACGATTTCTTTCTTCTCGACGTAAGCCCCCGCATCCTCCATCTCGATCTTGAAGATCTTTTTGAAGCCGTTGAGATCGCCCTGGGTGCCGTCACGCTCAATCACCAGACCCTCATCTTTGTTGTAGAGTACGAAGTCGCCGATATTGGTGCCGCGTGTATCCAGCCGGTATTTGAATTGCTTGCCGGTATAAGTCTTGCTCGCGAGACTGAACTCATGAATCAGCAAGGTCTTGGCATCATCGCCGGTGAGCGGCAGTTCCAGCAGGGGATACAGTTTTGCGCCGTCTTGAGACAAGGCCATGCCCTCAAATCCGCCACTGCGGGCCGCGCGGAACGGCGCGCTGTCTTTGGTGACGCGATACGGCCACTGCAAGCCCGCCAGCCACGGCGTGTTGGCGCCGTACTCGTCCTGCAGGTTGGTGCCGTCATCGGAACCGGCGATGGCCGGATTGGCGTAGATCGGGAAGTCGCCGAACAGGAACACGGTGCGTATCGCCGGATAGGTTTTGTGCACGTCGAGCAGGGTGCGGAAATCGAAGGACTGAATATCGGCGCGGCTCTGCAAGCCATTGGTTGCGATGACGCCGGCCACCCTCGCCGCAAAGGGCGCATGATCTACGGTGCGTGCCGCGAACTCGGCACGCGGGTTGATCTTGGTTTCGATGTTGTAGCGCACCTTGAGCGCATTGTTCCAGCGTTTCATGGCGTCGGGGTGCGCGCTGCCCGGGCCGCTGCGATAGTAATCCACATAGCTGTTCACAAAATCGAACATCTGCTGGGTGGACGGCATCACATAGGGGTGCAGGAGGCCGCGCGCCGCAGCAAAGGCGACTGATACAGGTGAAAGCGCGATGTTGTTCTGCTGCTCCGGGCCGCGAAATACCTTGTCGCAAATGAATTGCGTCTGGATCTGCGCGAGCGTGAGGTCTTTCACCAGCACCTCATCCGCTACACCATAACTGCCGCCGTCGGCGCGGCGGCACTTCTGAGCTTGTATGTGCGGATCGTGATTCAGCACCGGCACTCCCTCCAGGCTGACGCCGTTATCGGTTTCCAGCGTGGTCATCAGATTATCCAGCGCCACTTCCATTGCCGGCAGGGTGTTCTCCGGGCGCAGATTGCGTCCGCCACGGTGGCCTTGCGCATCGAATTTGCTGATGGCTATCAGGCCGTCGGCGCCGATGAAATCGCCGGGCACGCCGTCGTTATTGGCGTCGAATTCCCGCGCGGCCTGCAATAATAAATCGGGGCGATCCGAGATGATCCCGTTCACGCCGAGCTTCATCAGCTCCAGCATGCGCGGCTTGTCGTTCACCGTCCAGGTGACTACCGGATAGCCCGCCGATTGAATGGATCTCACATTGAAAATATCGCTCGATGCGGCAGTCAGGCCGGAACCTGCGGGAGGCGTCTTGCGGTTATCAACAAAGGCGTTGGGATTGGCGTCGTCCAGCATCACGTGCCAGGGGGAGAACACCACAGCGCTGTTCGCGCCATTGGCCTGGGCATGGGCGCGCACCGCGTTCATCACCCGCACTGCGCTCGATTCTTCGTTGTAGGGATTTTGCGGCGAGCGTACTTGTTTGCCGGGGTTGGCATAGTCAGGTAAGGCGACCGGCACCTCCAGCACCTTTCCGGTGGCGTCGGTGTGGATCAAAAACGGGCCGAACTCATCGCCAAACCAGAATGTGCCGTCGGCCGCGCGCTGCATGGATTCGATGTCGAAATCCGCACCGGTGAGAACCCGCGCGCTGCTGAAATGGTGGGTGATGGCGAACGGAATTTTGCGATCCGGATCGCGCAGCTCGAAATAACCGAGCAGCTGGATGTCGCCCGCGCCACCGTCCTTGGTTTCAAAGCGCGGGCGGATGTGATGCACGCGCAGATTATAATCGGCGGAGTTCTCCAGGCTGCCGAAGCCGTTGTCGGACATCACGTAAAACGTACCATCGTTATTTTTGAGCACGGCGGAAAAGCCTTGCACCGGTTGTTTGTTGATAAATGGAGCGACGCGACCGTTGGCGCCGCCGCCGATATAGGCGCCGGAAGTGGGGCCGGCGGCGAAGCTATCGGCGGGGAGTACGGCGCGGCCTTGCAAGGTCACTTCGGCCTGGGCGGCTGCGCTCGCCATTGACAGTGAAATCGCTAACGTAAGTAGTCTGGTTTTCATGTTGTCTCCTGGATGACAAAGGGTATGTGACGTCTGCTTCGGGTGGGATAGGGTAGGTCCCAATACGGTAGACTAACCGCCAAAGATGGCAGGCTTGTGAACGTCTTATGAAGGTTTTTATTAAGCCAAAAAAAAGCCGCGCTCAAGGCGCGGCAGAAAGTACAGAGGGGGAGACTTCGTTATAATGGTAGCGTTTAGTCCTCTTTTTTGACCTTGAAGCCTTCGATACGCAGCAAGGCGCCCTGGCCGGTGGAGCGGTGCTGGATATTGACGTAGGCGTTTTTGCCGCTGGCGTCAAAGATAAGGCCGGTGGATTCGGCGTCGGTATCCTTGATGGACAGGATACGCAGGCAACCATCGCTTTGCACATCACGATCGCTGCCATCGGGCAGGCACATCCAGATGTCATTGCCGCGCAGTTCCTTAGTGCTCCCGTCTGCATTCAGCACCCTGACTTCGCCATCTTCTAGTGTGACCAAGTTACCCGTAACAGGTTGGAAGGCGACGTTGTCAAAATGATTCATGTCGCGGTCACCGTTGACGAACTGTGTGACAACCGGCGCAAAGCCTGTAGTAGCTGCTGTTTCGGCGGTGTCGGTCAGACACAGGATCTCGCCGTAGTTATGGCCGTTCTCGATCGCGCTGTTGAGACCGTTGCTCATGCGCCCGGTGTTGGCCCAGCACATACGGATTGTGCCATTCTTGGCCGCGATCGGGTCACGGTCCATATCCTCCGGACGGTAAAAACCGGTCAGCCCCAACGCATTTTGCGCATTGCCCAGAGTGATATTGCCGAAGGCGTCGCTGTAAGTCGCAGCGTTGATAGACAGCCAAATACCCTTGCCGATCTCAGAGCCCTGACCATAATCCGTGTTGCCACTGCGCGTACCAAGCCGCATACCATAGTTAGCGCCGCTGGCGAAGGGTGACAGGTTGGGATCGGTGATTACGCCCAGTGAAGGATTGTAGGGGTTGGTGGGAATGAATTTGTATATCGCACCGCCCGCCTTGCCATTGGAGGGGCGCTTCTCATCGGCGAAATACATGGTGCCATTGGCCAGAATCACATTTCCCTCAAACGACAGGTTACCCACCGCCTTACGCTTAACCACGCGCGAATCAGAGCTGGTTCCTGCCACCGGATCAGTGATAGTCACAGGGTTAGCGCCCGTCAGGCTCATCGGATTCATGATCTCGTAGAAACCACCGGTCGGGCCTGCTTCCTGGCCGATGACCAACGAGCCCCACGCAGTGACGCGGATTGGATCGCACTCGGTAATGCCTTTAACGATGGTTTCAACATTATTGTTGGGGTCGCCGGCTAAACGCACACGCTGCACGCTGAGCGTGTTTATCCCACTGTCAACAAAATTCTCCACACAGAGAAAGAGGTGGGTGGGGTTAGTGTCGTTGGGCCAGAGGGCAATAAGGTCGGAGTATTGGTTGTTGACATTGCTCACTGCAATGGCCTTGAGGCCTTTGGCAAGCTCCACGGATTTGACATTATCCGCGCCGGTGTAAGGGCCAAGGGCGCTGGTCGCAAGGCTTTGGTTGATGCCGAACAGTTTTTCTGACTTGGCCTCTAACTGGTGTTGCACAAACAAGCCAAAGTCTTTTTCGTCGTCATCGGCGAGGCTGGTCAGGGGTTGGAGGCTACAGGCTGAAATAGCCAATAGCGATACGGTTGATAAAAAAGAGTGTTTCATGTTGCTATGCTCCTTGTTAGGTCAGGGTTAGGGGTTGCCACGTCAGCGCCACTATGCCCTTCCCTCATGACAACAAAATGACGGCTAAATGAATTTTAACGAGAGTTGTACAAGATCGCAGAACGAGATTACTGTCATCAGATTGTAATAATTATTTCATGCGCCTGTAACATTTCTCCTGCAAGCTATGAAACACTTTTGGACAGACCAACAAATAACAGTACTCGATAAGGAGAATACCCTAATGAAATTAAGCAGCAGAAAACTAACCGGCCTTATTCTGGCCGCCGCGTTGCCGGTGGGAGTACAGGCGGCGGACAATGTCACCGTTTACGGCAAAGTGCGCACCTCGGTGGACTTCACGGACAATGGCACTGGTGACGCCAAAAACGTCTCCAGCAATGCTTCACGTTTGGGCTTCAAGGGTAACGAAGACCTGGGTAACGGCTTGCGGGCGATTTTTCAAATGGAAACCTTGGTTACCGTGGATGGCAGCGCTGCGCTGTTGTTCGGAACGCCCCGCAACAGCTACGTTGGCCTCATGAGTGGCTTCGGCACAATGGTGCTGGGCGTTACCGACAATGCTTACAAGCTCGCTACCGGCAAGCTGGATATCTACAGCGACAGCATGGGCGACTTCAACGCCATCATCGGCAACGTCAGCGGCGCGACCACGCCGTTCAACGAACGCGAGCCGGACAGCATTAACTACTGGAGTCCAAAGATGGAAGGCTTCCAGTTTCTCGCGGCTTACCGCGTGGATGAAGATGCTACCGTTAAGCAGGATAGATACAGCCTGGCCGGTGTGTACGAAGAGGGCGCCTATTACGCGAGCCTTGCCTATGAGAGCCATGCGAACGAAGCGAACGCCACGGGAAGCATAAGCAGTACCGCCACCGGTCGTATCTTTGATACCAATGCCTGGACACTCGGCCTCGGCTACATCTTCAATCACGACAATACCAAGGTCAATTTCGTGTACGAGGATCTGGCACAGGATGGCGCGGCGACAGTGATGGATCGCACTGCCTGGTATCTGGCGCTGGCTCACAAGATGGGTAGCAATACCTTCAAGGTCGCCTACGCCAACGCCGACGATAATGATGTCGGCCCCAACACCGGAGCGAGTTGGTTCGTAGTGGGCGTGGATCATTCGCTCAGCAAACGCACCACCGTATATGCCCTGTACACACAAACCGACAACGACAGTGGTGCACGCTATGGCCTGGGCACCGGCGGTTCGACCGGTGCGGTAGTGCCCACCCTCGGGAAAGACCCTTCCACGCTTTCCATCGGCATCAACCACGACTTTTAGCTTTCGCCTTAAAACGGTAGCGCAAAGTGTTGATGGGCGCCCTAGGGCGCCCATTTTTTTCGCCTGAGCGTCATAATAATTTCAAATTAGCATCATCGGGCTGCAACAAAACTCGCGCATTCTCTAGCGGATTCATCAACCGGAGAAAGCGTGATGCTGAAAATAGTAAGCGAAGGGCGGCGGTTTGATACGGACATCCTGTCTGATCGTGACCACCAGTTGCGAGTCACTTTGGCAGTAACCACTGATGAAATCCGCGCCGCACAGCGGCTGCGTTATCAAGTATTTGTGGAGGAAATGGGTGCGGACCTGGGAGATCCCAAAACCGCCTTAGAACAAGATGATTTTGATCCCTACTGCCAACACCTGCTGGTGCGCGACGCAGCGCGGGATGATCGGGTGGTCGGCTGCTACCGCATCTTGAGTGACGTGGCAGCGGCCCGCGCCGGTGGCTATTACTCGCAGACTGAATTTGATCTCAGCCAGATCTTGAAACTGCCCGGACGTATCATGGAGGTCGGGCGTGCCTGTGTACATGCCGATTATCGCAATGGGGCGACGGTAAGCCTGCTCTGGCAAGGTTTGGCCCGCTTTATGATCATGCATAAATTCGATTACCTGATGGGCTGTAACAGCATTTCACTGGAGGTGGGCGCGGACTATATTGCCGCCTTGTACTCTAGTCTCAGTGAGGGTTATTTAAGCCCTCCAGAGCAGCGCGTTTACCCGCATTTGCCGCTGTTTAATAGCCCGCCGAACGTGGCCCGCTGCGAGATGCAGGCGGCGATTCCACCCTTGCTTAAGGCCTACCTGCGCATGGGTGCCGTGATCTGCGGTGAACCTGCCTGGGACCCGCAATTCAATGTGGCCGACCTGTTTGTGTTACTCGCCGTGCAGCGCATTCATCCCCGTTATGTACGGCATTTCGTTGAGCGCATGGAAGGCGTAGCGGCTTGATCTCGAATCTGCGCCGGCTACTGCGCGTCGGCCGATTGTTCTGGCACATGTTGTTAAGTCTGCTGGTCGTGTACCCTTTGCTAAGTGTTTTGCAACGGTTTGGACGGCGCGAGGTTATTGATTATCAGCAGGCTATCGCGCGCTGGTGGTCGCGCAAATTCTGCCGCATCGTCAATGTGCGAATTCAGACGCACGGCAAGATCAACACCCATCCTACCCTGTTCGTCGCCAATCATATTTCCTGGATAGATATTATCTGTCTGCGCGCCTTGCTTAATGCTACGTTTGTCGCCAAGCAAGAGGTGCGTGACTGGCCGGTGTTCGGTGGGTTGGCGGCCCGCATCGGGACGCTGTTTTTCAAGCGCGGAGAGGAGGGCCAGGAGGTCGCCGGCCAGATGACTGAACTGCTGGCCCGGGGCCGCAGTGTACTGTTCTTCCCGGAAGGGACATCGAGCTGCGGTGATGGGGTACTGCATTTTCATGCCCGCCTGTTCCAGGCCGCTGTGCGCACAACGGCGGAGGTGCAGGCGGTAGCGGTCATCTATCCACACCCGCAGCGAGGCATGAATCCAGTGGCGCCGTTTGTCGGCGAACAGTTATTGCTCGAAAATCTGTGGAGAGTGTTGGGCGAACCGAAGATCGAGGTGCAACTGAATTTCTGTCCCGCACTGGTCTCGGCAGGCGCTGAGCGGCGGTCCTTGGCGGAACACTCAAGGGCGCAAATTTTAAGTCTGGTGAGCGCCGCCCAGGCGCCCGATCGTGTCCCCGACGACGCGCCTGATGACGCCGTGTTTGAAACCGGGGCGGTAGAGGCGGTCTACAGTCCGCCAGGCTAGGAATTCAGATGCCCGGCAAGTCGGCTAGCAGCCGGGCGACGCGCCGCCGGAGGTCATCGCGGCTAGCGCGGAACACCGCGAGGCTCTTGTCTTCCGAGCCTTGTCCCATGGCGGATACCTGAGCGGCCAGTGCAACTTCTTTACCCCTGGTACCGGGCAATGCTCGTCGGCGTGGCCACACCGTAACGATGCGCTTTTTGCACGAGACGCGAACTGATCACCGCCGCGCGTGTGGCTATTGGACCGGTTGCTGCTCGTTGAGGCGTTTGCGCTGCACCGTGACCCAGATACGTAACCGCTCGCCGAGCTCGTTGCGCACACGCCGGAAGATGGCGAGCCGCTTCGCCGCATCGCCGGTCTCCACCGTCGGGTCGTCGAAGCCCCAGTGGATGCGTTCGTTGTCGCCGGGAAAAGTCGGGCAGCGATCGAGCGCGCGATCACAGACCGTGATCACATAGTCGAAGTTCTGCCCCAGGAAAGCGTCGAGCGGCTTGCTGCGCTGGCCGGAGATATCAACACTGGCTTCCCGCATCACCTCCACCGCGAGCGGATGCAGACCCTTGGGCTCGGCGCCGGCGCTGAATACCTCGAAATCCGGGCCTCCGAGCGAGCGCAGCAGACCTTCGGCCATCTGCGAGCGGGCAGAGTTGCCGGTACACAGGAACAAGACGCGAATGGGGTGATTCATGACTCCCTCCTTCCAAGGGTTCGTGCCGTATGTAGGCTACAAGTATATGCGCTTGCGCATATATCTGTCTAGGCGTATATTTTGCATATGACATTTACCGCCGTCGTTTTCTTCCGTGCCCTTGCCGACCCGACCAGGCTCCGCTGTCTGATGCTGCTCGCCGCCGACGGTGAACTGTGCGTGTGCGAACTGACGTACGCCTTGAAGCTCTCACAGCCGATGATCTCGCGCCACCTCGCCACGCTGCGCCGGGCGGGCATCGTCCTCGACCGGCGTGAGGGGTTGTGGATTCATTACCGCATCAATCCCGCGTTGCCTCCGTGGGCGCGGCAGGTACTCGCCATGGTGGCACGGGCCAATGCCGCCGCCGATCCGTATGCCCGCGATCACAGGCGGCTCGAAGCCATGCCAAACCGCCCGCCGGCACGCTGCTGCGCGTGAGGCGCGAACGGGCCGGTGCGTCCCTTGCCAACCTAGGTCAGGCCTCATGAAACAGAAAATCCGCGTCCTGTTCCTCTGCACCGGCAACTCCTGCCGCTCGCAGATGGCTGAGGGCTGGGCAAATCACCTGGGCGGCGGGAGGCTGGAGGCGCGCTCGGCCGGCATCGAGGCCCACGGCAAGAACCCGCGCGCCATTGCGGTCATGCGTGAGTCCGGGGTGGACATCTCGCATCAGGAGTCCACGAAACTCACTCCGGATATGCTCGAATGGGCCGATCTGGTGGTGACCGTCTGCGGGGATGCCGACGAGCACTGCCCGGTGCTGCCGCCGGGCGTGAGGAAAGAACACTGGCCCCTCGAAGACCCGGCCAGGGCCACGGGCACGGAGGAAGAGATCATGGCCAAGTTCCGCGCCGCACGCGACGAGGTGCGCCGCCGCGTCGCGGAGCTTATCGAAAACCTGCGCTCCGGGGACGCCGGGCAGCAACATACGGCGACGAGATCGTCATGAGTGTGCAGGCAACGGGGAAGCGCTCTGCCGGGGCCGGGATGGGCTGCTTCGAGCGCTATCTCACCGTGTGGGTGTTGCTGTGCATCGTCGCCGGCATTACGCTCGGGCGGCTCTTCCCCGCCGCGTTTCAAGCGGTGGGCGCCATCGAAGTCACGCGCATCAATCTGCCGGTGGCGGTGCTCGTCTGGCTGATGATCTTCCCGATGCTGCTCAAGGTGGACTTCGCGCTGCTGCATCGGGTGACGACACACTGGAAGGGCATCGGCGTGACGCTCGCCGTCAACTGGGTGGTGAAGCCGTTCTCGATGGCGGCGCTCGGCTGGTTGTTCGTCGGTTACCTGTTCCGCCCGTGGCTGCCGGCGGAGCAGATTGACTCGTACATCGCCGGCCTCATCCTGCTCGCCGCCGCGCCGTGTACCGCCATGGTGTTCGTCTGGAGCCATCTCACGCGCGGCGAGCCGCAGTTCACGCTCACCCAGGTGGCGCTGAACGACGTCATCATGATCGTCGCCTTCGCGCCGATCGTAGGGCTCTTGCTCGGGCTCTCGGCCATCACGGTGCCGTGGGATACGCTGCTGCTGTCGGTCGCGCTCTACATTGTGGCGCCGCTCGTGGCCGCCTGCTTCGTGCGCCGCGCGATCCTCCGGCACGAGCACGGCCGGGCGCGGCTGGCGCGCGCGATCAATGCGCTGCACCCGGTGTCGCTCGTGGCGCTACTCGTCACGCTGGTGCTGCTGTTCGGCTTCCAGGGCGAGCAGATCGTGCGCCAGCCGCTGGTGATTCTGCTGCTCGCGGTGCCGATCATGGTGCAGGTGTTCTTCAACTCCGGGCTCGCCTACTTCGCCAACCGCATGCTCGGCTCGCCGCACTGCGTGGCCGGCCCCTCGGCCCTGATCGGCGCGAGCAATTTCTTCGAGCTTGCGGTGGCCACGGCCATCGCGCTGTTCGGCTTCGGGTCGGGCGCCGCCCTTGCCACGGTAGTAGGCGTGCTGGTCGAGGTGCCGGTCATGCTCGCCGTCGCACGGGTCGTGAACCGCACGCGCGAGTGGTACGAACGCAAGCCCGGAATCCTCAGTTATGACCAGTGCTGTCCGGCGGCCGGCATCCGCCCGCCCGGCGCATGACCCCGTGGACATGGCGGCAGCGCTGGGTAGTGTTCGCCCGCCGCGTCACTGCGGGGGCGCGCGGAAGTTGCCGGTGCACAGAAATTATAGATGTGCAGGCGTATTCATCAAATTGTCATATTTGACTGGGATCATAGGGCACAGCTTGTAAAGACTCATTCTAACTTAACTTGGTTTTGGAGGTTTACGATGAAGAAGCAACTATTACAGGGCTTGAGCGCGGTGGTACTGACTGTGGGCGCGCTGCAACCCGCGCTGGCGGCCGGAACGATCAAGGTAGACGGTTCCAGCACCGTTTACCCGATCACCGAGGCGGTGGCCGAGGAATTTCAGAAGGCCAACCCTGGCATCAAGGTGACCGTCGGTATTTCCGGCACCGGCGGCGGCTTCAAGAAATTCTGCCGTGGCGAGACGGATATGGCGAACGCTTCGCGGCCGATTTTGGCCGCCGAGATGGCGGCTTGCAAGGTGGCGGGGTCGGATGGTTTGACCGTCAATACCGGCTCGCGCATCTCGGAGTCCGGCGGGGTGGAATACATTGAGCTGCCGATCGCCTACGACGCCCTGACCGTGGTCATCAACCCCAAGAACGACTGGGCCAAGACCATGACGGTGGAGGAGCTGAAGAAAATTTGGTCACCGGAGGCGCAGGGCAAGCTTACGAGCTGGAAACAGGTGCGCGACTCCTGGCCCGATGCGCCGCTCAAGCTCTATGGCGCGGGTTCGGATTCCGGCACGTTTGATTACTTCACCGAGGCCGTGGTCGGCAAGGCCAAGTCCAGCCGTGGCGATTACACCGCCAGCGAGGATGACAATGTGTTGGTGCAAGGTGTCTCCCAGGACAAGGACGCCTTGGGTTATTTTGGCTACGCCTACTATGCCGAGAATAAGGACAAACTCACTGCGGTGGCGGTAGATGGCGGCAAGGGGGCAGTCGCTCCGAGCGAGAAGACGGTAGAAGACGGCACCTATCAGCCCTTATCGCGGCCGATCTTTGTCTACATCAATAAAAAGTCCCTGGACCAGCGACCGGAGGTCAAGCAGTTCGTGGAGTTCTATCTCAAACATGCGTCGGAACTGGTGAAACAGGTGCAGTATGTACCGCTCCCTGCCTCCGCCTACACAACCGGGATGGAACATATCAACAAAGGCAGGCTCGGCACCGTATTCGGTGGCAAGTCCGAAGTGGGCATCAAGCTTGATGATCTGCTGAAGCGCGATGCTGCTCTCTAAATCTCGCTACCGACCACAATAAGGCCGCCGCGGCGCCCTGATTTATATTTATTTATCAATACCTTATTTTAATCCTGCCGTAGCTCACCCACGGTAACATT
>CAYUAZ010000009.1:0-21067 GCA_964442865.1 uncultured Gammaproteobacteria bacterium | reverse complement strand
CGTATTGTCGTTTCTGCCCGGATTGATCAACCTCTCTGTATTGCCGCGTTTCGTTCGCAATAAAAGCCATTCCGTCATCGCAAGGCCGTGGCGATCCAGTATCTGTGCATGTCACCGACGATAGACCGACGTGTTTACGCGCGCAAGAATCCTTGCAAGCGTTCCCACAGCTCGGCTTTCACATCGGCATGCTGTTCCGACACGTCGTGCTGACAGGCGGGATCGGCGTCCAGATCGAACAGGCGCAGCAGGTGGCTCGCTTCCAGCGGCTGATACACCAGTTTCCAGCGGCCATGCCGAATCATTCTGTCCTTGGCGCGCAAGATGATGTCTTGATACTGGGGTTTGATCGCCAGAGTACCGCTGCTTCTGTCCGGCACCTCCATCAATTCCAACAGGTCGGGGTAGTGCAGATGGTGTTCTGGTAGACCGGGGATGTCGGTAATCCACACGCCGGTTTCGTTGAAGGCGTCGAGCTGCGGACAAGACCCATGCTGATCAAAACAGGCGGCCAGCGAGACCCCGTCCATGGCTGGGACCGACGCGGCGCCTGCCAGTTCCAGCAGGGTGGGGGCAAGGTCAATACTGCGCACCACTTGATCTATCTTGCCGCGGGCGGGTTTGCGCGGGTCGCGGATCAGCAGCGGGATGCGCGGGCTGAAATCGCCCACGGCGGAATTCCCCTGGCCCCAGGTGTCGTGCTCGAAGAATTCCATGCCGTGGTCGGAATAGACCACGACAATGGTATTGCCCGCCAGACCACATGCATCGAGGTGGCGCAGCATCTTGCCTACTTCATCGTCAAATTCGGCCACGCAGCCATCGTACAAATCAATGATGTGATCGAGATCGAACTCCTCCTTGGGTGCGCCCTGACGGCGGATGATCTCGAAGGGGTCAGTCAGCTTGGCCATGGCGAACTTGGATTCACCGTCATAGGCCGGGTCGGAAAAGCGCGTGTACCATGGCCATTCCGAGGAAAATGGCGGGTGCGTGGTGGAATAAAACACGTTCAGAAAAAACGGCTGGGCGCTTTCCGCCAGGCGCGATACCAGCCGCCGCGCACGTCGTCCCATCGGCTGGGTGAGGGGCACGCCTCCGAGATAATAAATTTCCGGCAGCAGCAGTCGCCCCAGCCGGTTGTGGGTGAACAGCGACACAAGCAGGCGTAAATCTTTTGGCCCCTGGCGGATCAAGTATTTCAGATTCCACTGGTCTTGCGGCAGGTCGGTGTAATCGAAGCCGAAGGAGAATTTCCCCATGTCACCTCCGCACCAGTCAGATATTGCCGCGGTGCGATAGCCCTGTGCCTTGAGCAGATGAGGCAGGGCATCTACTTTGAGCTGGGTGTCCTCGTCCACATTAAAATTGTCGCGAATGCCATGGGTGTGTGGCCAGGTACCGGTGAGTAGTGACACCAAACTCGGTGCAGTGCGTGCACAGGGCACGTAGCAGTTAGCAAACAGTACGCCCTGCTCGGCAAGCTTGTCGATTTGGGGCGTGAGGGCGCGGTGGTAGCCCAGCGCGCCCAACCGGTCCGCGCGCAGTGTGTCAGACCCGATCATTAAGATACTCGGTAGCGCATCGGCAGTGTGTGCGGGTGAACGGCGCGGTGGGCGCGCCTCGGGCAGCCAGGCCGACCAAGTGATCGTCCCTGCGTAGAACAGCACGGCGGCCCACAAAGCAATCAACTCGCCGGTCTGGTTCTGCTTGGCCAATTGCCACGAAGCGGCGATCAGCAACAACAAAGCCGTAGTAGCCAACGCAAACTGCATCAGATAAATGCGCCCCGGCGTCATGCAGCGCCACAACCAGTAAAAGCGGCTCATGCGGTAGTGCATGGAGGCGACCAGCAGCCCCGGATTGAAGCGCAGCTTGCGGATGAATTGCAGCAAAGCCGCGCCCAGAATCCCCAGCACTGCCGCGAGTGCGGCAAGACCACTTGACCAATCGCCGCCCAGACTCACATTCAGCATGTAGTACAGCAGCACGCCCGCCCCGCCGGTGAACAGCATGATGGCAAATGCCCAGGCAGACAGACGGGCCAGCGCAAACAGGGTGTAGCTCCGGTAATAGGTAAGCACTTCCTCACGAATGCGCGGCCCGGTCTGCGAAAAATCCGAGAGTGACTTTGCCAGCAACGCCAGCGAGCCCGCACTCGCCACTGTCAACGCGGGCAATACGCCGGCCCAGCGTGCGCTGCCGCTGATAAACCAGGCGATCAGTCCGCAAGCAACCGTCAAAATCGCCAGCGCTTGGATACGCAAGATGCCGCGATCAGGGGGGAGCGGAAGGCCGTTGCCGCGATGGCCCGATTCACGACGGCCCTGCACCTCTCCCAAGGCGGCAGCGGTTCTCACCCAGTAAAAGCGCCGCTTGGCCCATGACAGGCTGAACACGCTGTGAAACCCGTATTCCGCCAACTTGCGCCACATGTACAGAGGCACGGTGCCATTGCCGTGAATGCGGGAGGTGGAACGGGTGCGCTGATAGCTCTTCTTCAGAAGATAGCCGAGTTTGAGCCGTTCGGTATCCACAAAGTGGTGCTGCACCATGTTCGGCACATATTGGCAGCGCACACCGCGCGTCAGGGCGCGGAGTACATACTCGCTATCTTCGCCGCCACCCAGATCGTGACCATGCGGGCCCAGCTCGGTGGAAAACTGCCCGGTCAGATCAAAAACATGACGGCGCACCACGAGATTGCCGCCGCCGGGGATGGGGCCTTCTTCCGCCGTAATGGTTTTGGGTAGGCCGCCCTGGTCATAGCGCGGCACCGGCAGCGGATAAATCCGGTAAGGCCCTTCGTCATGCACCCAAGCGGGCTCTGTGCCATCCCAGTCGGGCAGGATACGGCCGCAATACAATCCGGCGTCGGGCCGGGTGTGCGCAGCATGCTCAATCGCAACCAGATAGTTTTCATCAACCCTATGGTCGTCATCGACAAAGGCAACAAGCTCGGTTTCGATTTGAGGAATGGCGCGATTCAGCGCGTGCGACTTGCCCGGTGTGGGGACTTCAATGATGCGCAGCGGAAGCCAGCCATTCTCGCCTTGTCGTGATTGATACGCCCACATGCGTGCCACCGTGTCGTCGGTGCAGGCATTCGCTGCCACCAGAATCTGCACCGGGATGGTCGGTCGCTTTGCCGCGTTGAGCGAAGCCAACACTCGTTCCAACAAATCGGCCCGGTTGTGGGTGCAGATGAGAATAGTAATCAGATTAGCCACAGGTCAGCGCGAGCGGTACAGACCCTGCATCAGGCCGATAAAATGAAAGACAATTATTTCCCGGTTGAAAGCCTCGTCGCGGGGCTGGGTCAAGTGTCCCCACAGCATGCGCACCATGGCGCGCAGGAACTGGGGGAAAACATACAAGGGAACGTTGAACAGCCGGCGTTCACCGGCCAGCCCGCGGCTCTGCGCGATGTTGCGGCTGGTCTGGAAGCGCCAACGGCGAAAGTAGCGCTTGGTCAGGCGGAAAGCTTCAATCTTATGGTGAACCCGGGACTGCCCCAGGAAAATAGCCTTTAGTCCGGCCGCCAGAATCCGCTCGAACATCTCGCCATCCTCGCCGCTGGCCAAAATGTTTCCTTTGCGACCGCGGTTGGTGTCGAACAAGCCCGCGCGTTCGAACACAGTTCGTTTCATGGCCATATTCGCGCCAAAGGGCGGCTGACTCCCTGGCGTGATCGGGTGGTCATCGCTACGGTCGGTGCGAATAGCAAGAAAGCCATAAAAGCGTTCGGTGAGCCACGCGGGCGGCGGCGTTTCCCAGATCGGCGCGATGTAGCCACCGCACGCGTCGGCTTGATATTTATCCATGCCCGCCAGCGTTGTCTCCAGCCAGTCAGGTTCGGGTAGCACGTCGTCGTCGGTAAAGAGAAGCACTTCGCCCCTCGCGGCGGCGATGCCGTGATTGCGCGCATGGGATAAGCCCTGGGCTTGCTCGAATTCATAGCGGAGCAGGGGCCACTCGCGCCGCACTTCCTCCACGACTTTGCGCGTGTGATCTTGCGAGTTGTTGTCGACGACAACAACTTCCCACTCACACGACGGATGGGCCTTTTGGGCGCGCAGCGCGCGTAGCGTGTCACGCAGAGATTCAGCGCGGTTATAGGTGCAAACGATAATACTGGCGTTCATGTTTGGCGTCTAATTCTGATTGGGCAGCTATATCGGGTAGGTGGCGTTGGCAGAAAATGTAGTTAGGCTACCAATCATATCCCAGCTCCTTCGCCATCGGCGACACGGCCCGCTTGAGCAGCCATTTCTCCAGCGCACTAACGCGGACCTTCTCACCGCCCCGTTCCGAGCTACCCACTTTGGCGCCCAGTACTGAGTGATTCATGCGGATGCCAAGATACGCTTCAATCTCTTCAAGCGGCGGGCGTTCCCCGATGAGATCCTCGTACCGCACCAGCAGCGCATCCAGTTTTTTGGCGTCTCTCAAATAACCCTGCATCAACTGGCGCCAGTGCGTGCCGAACGCGGTGGGGGTGAACACCGGCTTGTCCGGAAAAATATCGTACCAACTGCGGCCATATCGGGCATAGGATCGGTATGCATCCAGCGGGTTGCGATACAAAAGAAGAAATTTGGCCTTGGGGTAGAGCCAGCGGAGATAGAACGCGTGCTCGCTGCCCAGCCGAACTTCCTTAATACCCCAGCGCGCAGCCCCCCCGCGCTTTGCCGGCTCGGAGAACATCGCGGCAAAGAAGGCGCGGTGTCCTTTGCGTAAATCCTCCAGGGACGGGAATAAGTTGGCAACCCACTCGCCGGACAGGTCGGCGGGTGGCGCGCCGTCGTAGTAATACTCGGCAGGCGGCCAATCGGCCCGGAAGGCCTTCATGCTGTCTGCGAGCGCCTGAATCATGCCGCATTCGTCGTAAGGCTCGCCCCAGATCAGCACCCGTGAATCCGACATGATGAGCCGCTGCAGCAGGGTCGATCCGGAACGCCAGCCGGCGGACAAGAGAAAAATCGGCTCTTCGTCATCGTTCGGGCCGGTAACCGGACTGGCGCGGTGCAACTGTTCGATACCCGAGACGATGCCCGGATGATTTAACAGCGCCTGTCGATGGGCTGCGCGCGCTTGGGTGGGGCCTTGCAGCGCTGATATGAGATATTGAAACATGCGTGATATTCCCTACTTGGTTTTCGGCTGGGAGTACGCAATCGTTCCCAGTTCCTTCATTAAGCCGCACAGCGCATCCTTGGCGGCGGCAAAAGCAATGCGTTGTGCCAGATAGTCTTCCAGAAGCGCCTCTATGCGGCTTTTCAGCCGCCTTCGCAGGTACTCGCTGAGTAATTTCCGGTGCAGGGTGGCGAGCCGGAATGAGAGTTTACGGACTGCCTGATCGCTCCAGCGCAGAACTGGATTTTTCAGGGCAGCAATGTTGCGCAGGAGCAGTGCCACGACGGCTTCCACAACATCCGCCTCGCTGAGCAGGCCGTTCTTGAAACGCACCAATACATCGGAAGCTTTGACTTCGCAGAAGCGCGAGAGATACAGCGTGTCGTCGTCGCGCCGGAAATAATAGAGCGGCTCGGGGATGTGGCACAGCCGGAAGCGCTTTGCGATGCGCATGAAATAGTCGTAGTCCTCCACCAGGAACAGCTCCGGGTCGTATTCCCCCACCGCTTCATAGACCTCACGAGTGTACATGAAGCAGGCGCCGATATGATTGCCTTTTTCTAACTGAACTTTGCCCGGAAGTTTGTCGTGATGGATATCCAGCGGGCGGCCAGTCGCGTCCAGGTCGGCGAAAAGGTAGTAGTCCGCATAGATAAAATCGCAGCCCCCGCCCTGCAATGCCTCGACCATACGCTGGATGGCAGTCTTGCCGTACAGGTTGTCGTCGGAGGTCCAAGTGAGATACGCACCGCGCGCAAGTGAGAACCCTCGGTTCAGCGCGCGGGGAAGTTTGAGATTCGGCTCGTTGCGCACATAGCGAATGCGCGTGTCGTCGAACGAGGCGACCGCCTCGCGGGTGTCGTCAGGTGAATTGTCGTCGACGACGATCAGTTCCAAATTCGTGTAAGTCTGGTTCAACACACTTTGGATTGCACTCTTCAACACGTGAGCCCGCTTGTAGGTGGGCAGCACAATGCTGACGAGGGGTTTGCCGGTAGTGCTATCGCTCATATTCGACTCATGCGCCACGCAGGCCCGCGTCTTGCAGAATCCGCTGCACAATCTTGATCCGCGCCGTGCCATTACCGTAAGGATTCAGCTTCGACGCCATGGCCTGGTATGCGGCTTCGTCCTCCAGGAGCCGAGACGCCTCCGCGACAATGGCTGCTGCGTCCATCCCGACTAGCTTCAACGTGCCAGCCTCCACGCCTTCCTGCCGCTCGGTTACCTTACGAAGCACCAGCACCGGCTTGCCCAGGCTGGGCGCCTCTTCCTGGAGCCCGCCTGAATCCGTCAGCACCATGTAGGACTTCTTCATCAGGTGGACCAGGGGCAGGTAGTCCAGAGGGTCGATCAGCAACACATTCTCGATCCCGGAGAGGACGCTGTTCACCACCTGGCGCACATTCGGATTGCGATGCACCGGATAGACCAGCACGATCCGATCTTTGTATTTAAGCGCCAGCTCCCTGAGGCCGCGGCATATCGATTCGAACGGACCGCCGAAGCTCTCCCGCCGGTGAGCGGTGACCAGGATGATCCGTTTCGAATCGAAGGGGAGCGCTTCCAGCGGCGTGCCCGCGAAGCTGTAAGGACGGTTGGAAACATCGAGCAAGGCATCGATCACGGTGTTGCCCGTCACCGCGATTTGCGCTTCCGGAATGCCCTCGTTGAGCAAATGCTGTTTCGCTTTGTCACTATGGGCGAAGAACAGATCCGCCACAGCATCGATCATTTTTCTGTTGGATTCTTCGGGGTAAGGATGAAATTTGTCGAAGGTTCTGAGACCGGCCTCGACGTGGCCGATCTTGACGCCGCAGTAAAAGGCGGCCAGGGCCGCCGCCATCGAGGTGGTCGTGTCCCCCTGCACCAGCAGCAGGTCGAAATGCTCCTCGCGCAGAATCCGGCTGACTTCCTGCAACACGCTGACGGTGATGTGCTCTAGCGTCTGGTTCTCGCGCATCAGGTTCAGGTCGTAGTCCACCCGAATGTTGAAGAGATCGATCAGCGGCGCCACCATGTCCTTGTGCTGGCCGGTCAGGCAGTTTTTATTCTCGATCAGCGCTGGATACTTTTCCAGTTCCGCGATGACCGGCGCCATTTTGATGGCTTCGGGGCGGGTGCCGAAGACGGTGAGCACCTTAAGCATGTTTGCCTTCCCCGCGCATTTTCAGGAGGTAAGCATCAAGAAAGTACTTCACCGCCCAACTGATTTCCGCACCCGCAATGTATTTCGCGCCCTTGCCGTAGCTGCCGTAGAACCCGCCCGATTTGTTCTGGATCTTCTCCAGGTAGCGTAATGCGCGGTCGGCACGCTCCTTATTGCCTAGCGTGTACCAAACGATCGCGTACTGCGCCATGCCGGTCGAGCAGACCCATTCCACGTCCGGGTAGGCGGGAATGCTGCCGTCCGGCCGCTGGCACCGTGCCACGTCCGCCATGCCACGGCTCGCCAGTTCAAGTTCCCCGAGTTCGCACAGTGCCTCCATCGCATAGGCATGGAAATGCGACAGACGGTTGAAAGGAACGAGGTCCTTCTGTTGCTTGTAGTAGGCAAGCACAAAGTTCGCCGCCTCCTCGTACTCCTTCACGCCGAGCAGTTTTCCAGCCTGCACCAGCGGAGGCAGTGCATAGGTATGAATGAGGTCGTTGGCAATTCCAGTCCACAGTTCGGTCGAGGGCGTGCCCAACCGCCCATCCGGCTCGATTTGCGTCAGCATCCAGTCGCAGGCCTTGCGTAGCGGGGCTTCGATATTATCCATATCGTTCAACGCAACGCACAGCCCGCGCATGATCTGTGCGGTATCGAAGGTATAGGGAACGCCGTCCGGTGCGGGGAATGCCCCGCCCGGCAGTTGTATGGAAAGCAGCCAGCGGGTGCAAGTTCTTGCCAGTTCCTGCTCACCCCAGTTGTATAGCGTCGGGATGAAATAGCCGGTTACTTCCGGATACGGCACCGGCTCCTTGGTGTGCACGATAATGCCCTGACCGGCGACCATGTGCTGTTTGAACCAATCCATGGCTCTTTCGTAACTCGGTTTTTTTTTCTGCCAGAAAAACATCTGGAATTTCCTCGCTATATATCGTTACTCATAAGTCAGTAAGTAGCATTACACTTCCCGTTGCGTCCCCGCCCCCTATGTAGGGGGCGGGACAGGGTGGGGGTAGGTATAACAGGGTATTTACTCAGGAGTCACATCATAAGTGTGTGACCTTAATTTCTGACTCCTGAGTAAATCACTTGGCGGGTTCTTTGATCTTCATGCGCCGATCCGCACTGACCCCGCTTATCTCCTGGACCGTTCCGCTTGGCCATTGGATGCTGATTTTTCCCACCTGAGTGTTCTTTCCCAGACCAAAATGCAGCCGGCTGTGATTCTGCCCGCGGTGATGGATACCGCCGTCCTGTATCCGTACTTGGGTCACGCCGCCTGCCGTGACGTAAACTTGGGCGCCAATCCCATCCCGGTTCGAGGCCGTTCCTTCCAAGTCGATTTCGAGCCAGTGGTTAGCGTTTCTGACATTGCGGTAGAGATGATAGGCGCCGCCATCGGACGGCATCCCCAAGCTGCGGCCCATGCTGCCGCCGGTGGCCACCAGAAGATCGAGAAACCCATCGCCATCGAAGTCCACGGCCGTCACGCTGTCGCCCACGCCGGTGCGCAGGCCGGCCGCACCTCCCGCCGCGCGCACCACATCGAAGCGCCCGTCGTCCCGGTTGAGCAACAGAACATTTTCTTGTTGACCAATATCGCCCGAGGCCAGCACGAACAGATCCAGGTGCATATCGTTATCGAAGTCGCCGGCCACCACGTTCATCGCCGCGATCAGCTTCTTGTTGATGCCCCGCTTGTCACTTTCCTCAATCAGCTTGCCGCCCCGGTTCATGAGCAGGCGTTGCGGCGACTCCTCGGCCTTGGCGGCTTCGCCGGTCGCCGTCAATTCCGTTATGGGCTCAGACGAAATAACCTTGAACGAAACCTGCTGGTACTTGGCCTTGCCGCCTGAAGCGGCGTCCCGTGTGCCGGAGACGAACACCTGCCATTTGCCCGGGGATGCCAATCCAACATAGACCCCCGTCTGTGCGCCGGGCCGGTAGGGTGCGGCGCCGGCAACCTTCGCCTCTTCCGGCGACAGGTCAAAGCTGAGCCCAGCCGGATGCGACCCTTGCGCGCCGATGTGTACCCTCTCTGCCGTCAGCGCAGCCGTGGGGTGGACGGATACAACGCGGAAGCTGAGCTTGCCAGCAGAGCGGAAACTGAAACCCACAGGCTTACCGATATCCGTCTCATTGATCCATACATCCGCAATGATCTCATTCTTGCCGGGCTGGCCGAAGGCCACCGGCCCTGGGGGATTTTTGCGTGCCAGGAAAAGATCGATGGCGCCATCGTTGTCGAAGTCGCCGGCGGCGATATCCTCGAACGCTGTGACCGGGAGCAGATCAAGCGCGCGCGCGGGCAGGGTTGCGGTATCGAACACCTGTGAAGCCAGGCTCTTGCCCATGACCTTACATACCAATTCGGGGTGCGCGTCATGGTTGAGCGCGGTGACAATACAAAAAGGCACGGATTTGGCCGCGAATTTCATTGCCTCCGAAGCGACGAACGTCCCCTCCCGCTGAACGAAGGCGAACGGCGGTGTCTTGTTATCGAAGCGGGCTTCGGCCCCCTGGAACAGATCCAGCCGTCCGTCGCGGTTGAGGTCGAGCCACAAGGGCATGCGCGTGCGGCCTTCGGGGTTGGCAACGCCGGCAGACTCGGCCACATCCTCGAATTTCGTACCCCTGTTCAGAAAGAGGCGTTTTGGCTCCGAGCCCACCCCCTGCTTCGCGCCGGTCAGTTGCACCAAGTCGAGCCGCCCGTCGTTGTCGAAATCGGCCCACGCGGCGCCATGTTTGTCGCCCCCCATATCGCCCGGTGCAAAAAATTCCTGGGTCACATCGGCGAAGCGCCCCTTTCCTATATTCCGGAACAACTTTGCATCATTGAGGTGGTTGGTCACGTAGAGATCCGGCTGACCATCGCCATCAAAATCCCCCCAGGCCGCGCCGTGGGTCATGCCGATATATTCCCCAAGCCCGGAAGCCAGCGTCACATCCTCGAAGACCTTCACTGGCTTATCCGGGCTGGAGCACCCCGCTAAGAGCGCCGGTAGCATGAGCACCGCGACACTGAGCAAAGTGAGGCGGCAGCGAATTGTTATAGACATAAGCACTTTCATCCGAGAGGTTGTGTCGGGCCCGTTTATCCGGCTGCCCCAGCCAGTGGTTTAATTTTTTCCAGGGCAGAAAATATTTTCCAGCGCTCTTCGTAAAAACGCGGGCGCGATTGATGGAGCGCCACCCCCGGGCTGGCCTCCGAGGCGCATTCCCAGATCGGCCCGATATTATGAATCAAAGGCTTTTTATTTCCGGAAAAACTCAATACAATATCTTCGCCATTCATCAAGGATTTTTGATCCGTGATGCCAAGCAGACCGCACAGCCGAAAATACTCTTGCAGATGCTCCCTGGTGAAGGCAAACAAGCCATTCAGTATCTCTACAGTGGTGTCCGCATTTCTGCGATGAACGAACGGCCATTCCTGCTCGGGGTTCTTATCGGGTGAGAATGCCGCACCGAAAATACCATGCGGCCGATCCGCGGACTGCCGCAGATTCCAATATATCCACTGCAACTGGGCGGGGTGAAGAAAGATATCGTCGTCGACGCGAAGGTAGTAGCGAGCGGGGTACTCGCGCGCCAGCTCGAAGCTAATCCCCACCCCGGACGGCTCCGCCTGATCGATTAACACCAGCCGCGGGTCTTTGACTTTGATGTACTGCTCAATCGGGTACGTCTGGTTGTTGTTCGAGATGATCAGCTTGCCGACGAAGCCCGCGCGCAAGATATATTGAGCAATTTGCCCGACGTTCTCAGGGCGTTTGTGATTGAGCACGATGACGGTGAGCTTTTCACTTTCCGGAATACCGGTGCCGACCATCGGCGTTCCCGTTGCGCTGTGGTGGCGGCTCAGCATTTCGCGCGCGTTCTTAAAAAAAGCCACGCCCCTATCCAACGGAGACAGGCGATCCAAATTGTGCCAGTTGGTCTTAAGTTGGTATTGCCAGAAAAGTGTGGTTTTTTTCATATGGGAATTTTCTTGTATGGCCCCGGCCCACGTTACTGGAAACGCCATGCCACATGCTGCTGCCAAATTTTTTTTAAATAGCCGACACCACGGCGGATTAAGGGGCTTCGCTTTAGTGGGTAGTGTTCCAAGTTTTGAAACAAGGACTGCACGCGTGTGCGTACGGCTACGTCAGAATAGTGATCACGAATAAACTGATAGCCCGCCATGCGGACCTCCTCCAAGGCTGCGCGATCTCTGAGCAGTTTGATCACTGCATCGGCAAATGACTGTGGATCATTACCCACGAGTACGTGTTTACCCGGTTCCAGCCCGAAGCCCTCGGTGCCGGTTGATGTCGTCACCACCGGCAGCGCGTAGGACATCGCCTCGCCAATCTTGCCCTTCATGCCCCCCCCAAAACGGAGCGGCGCGATGGAAATGGCGCTGGTTTCGAGAAAAGGCTTGGTCTCGGGGACAAAACCAAGCACCTCCACGTGGTCGGACGCGAGTTCCGAAATCTCCGCCATCTGCGGCCCACCGACAATACGCAGCTTCACCTCAGGCTCGGCCCGGATAATGAGAGGCAGGATTTCACTACAGAAGTAGCGCATCGCATCAATGTTGGTTTCCCCGCCGGGGCGCGCATAGCTGCCGATGAAAATCAATCGCTTGGCGTTATCCGCCGCAATCGCTACCGACTCCTGCAAGGGATGAATGTTCGGGATGGTGCAGGTGGCGAGCCGGGGGTTCTCCCGATGCAGAATCTCCGCGTCCACGTCGGTGACGGTAATCACGATATCCGATTTCCCGTAGACAGCCAGTTCGTCCCGCTTGGTCTGCGTCGCCCTGGCGATGTCTTCGGCTGCCCCCGTGATCCGCGCTTTCGCCTCCAGGCGGTTGAAGACCACGTCCACGCTGTCCACGACAATTCGCGCCCGCGGCTGCCGCAGCCGCACCTCGTCCATGAGCGGCATGGCGGCGTAATACCACTCGAACAGCACCGCGCCGTACTCACGGGCCTGCAATGCGCGGCCGATGCCACCATCCAGGACGTGGACGCCCGCATCGACCAGGGCGGCGCGGTAGCGAGCCACATGCTCAGCACCCATTTTCTCTATCTGCCGTTGCTCGCCCAAGACACAAAAGAAAACATCGTGTCCTTCGCGGATCATGCCGATCAGTTTGGAGAAACGAAAATCGGCCGAATTACGATCCGGGGTGGGGTAGGCGTCCGTAACGATCAGTACGTTCACGTCATTTTCCTTGCATTTTGTATACAGCTAACAATCCCAAGCACGCCGCACACCTATAACTCCTCCCGGTCAGCAAAACATTGCCAATATCGGCTTCACTATATTGGCAAGATTGCGACGAATGCTAGAGGCCTATAGCCAGACGCAACTTCTGACGCGCCTTGCCGAGTTCACAAAAAAGGTATGCCTTGTCACGCAAGGCGATCCCGCGGTAATGCCAATAAATACGTCGTGGCGAAAGGCATCCACCCCGCAGCACGCGAAGAGCCCGCCAAGCAATCCCGGCGGCATCCGCGAACAACGCAAATCGGCCTGTCTTGTCGTTCATCTGATTTTGCACAGCGCTGGATATTCCCTGCCAATAGTAACGCTCCACGATCCAACGAGGATCGACGCGATTCTTGGGGATGCGGTGATAGAGAAGAGCATTCGGCGCATAGTATACCTTCAAGCCGCTGGCCGAGATGCGGTGAAAAAGCTCGGATTCCTCGTTTGAAAGGAGTGATCCCTTTTTGCGGCCCAGATCGGGATTGAAGGCACCAATACGCTCAAATACACCCCGGCGAAAAGCCATGTTGAGGCCAAAGGGGTGTTCGGGGTAAGTGAGCCAGCGGGAGTCATCGCCGAACCCGGTGTCACCGTACAATGAGAGGAAGCTTCCTTCCATCCAAGATGGGTGTCCACCTTCGAAGATCGGTACGGACTTCCCGCCCAGGGCGTCGGCATCGGGATGCGCTCGAAAAGCGTTGATCACCGCATTTAGCCAACCGCGATCAAAATAGACGTCGTCGTCGACGAAAGCGATGATCCCACCCCGCGCTGCCTCTATCCCTGTATTGCGGGCGTGGGAGAGGCCCTGCTTCGGCTCGTAAATATAGCGAACATATCCGCCAGCTCTGGATACGAACTCATCGGCGACCTGTTTCGTAGAATCTGTAGAGCGGTTGTCGACGATGAGCAGTTCCATGCTACCGTTGGTTGGCAGTTCCATCGCGGAGAAGCTGGACAGTGTCTCTGCCAACATCTGGCCACGGTTGTATGTGCAGATGACAATGCTGATGAAATTTTGACTCATCGATACACCTCAATAACCTGAAATGCTTCTTCTGGGCTAAAATGTGGTACTTGTGCCAAATAGTTTTCCATGGCCGCGCTTGCCTCCTCATGCGCGTAATGGGCCACCGCAGGCCTGACGCTGTGCTCAATGGGGACGTCATCGATGATGCCCATTCTTAAATGATGTCGTTCCACGATTACTGGCCAGACGAAATCTAATCCCCAGCCCATGGGTGATCTTTCGTCCAAAGGCAAGAGCAACTTGGCGATATCACGTCGCATGCTAACCACCGGACCGACTTCGACAAAGCGTGTACGTCGTGCCATGACTCCAGGGACTTGTCTTACAATGGCATGGTCAATGCAACTATTGGGGGTACGGGCTGGTTGAGCCAGAGTGAAATCATGTCGGGTCTGTAACGCCAGAAATTGATCAACAAACCGTTCCGGTAGTTGGATGTCGTCATCAAGCAGCAAAACGAAGTCATAGGCATCCAGTCTAATATTTTTTAGCAAGCGGTTAATTAGTATGGATTTGGGAACCCTTTCTCCGACCAGGTCAACAGTAACGCGCGCTACATGGGGCGCTGGCGGCGGGCCGCCGATGGCTGTCCAGCGCTGAGTTATTCGGTATTTTTTGGATTGGTGCAATTCTTGAACAATGTGACGTACAAGATTCTTTTTGTTGGCTAAGTAGATACCTACCACCAATACCCGTGGCTGAAAGAGCCTGGCAGGGCTTAGGCGAAAGAGGTTGTGTTTGGTCTTCCGAAGGACACGGTCAGCAAGATTAAAAATATTCATGGCGTTTTACTGATGTTGGTTTCAGTAAGCTCGACTTCGGGGAAATCCGCGCGGATAGCCGCTATTGAATTGTCGGTCGAGCCATTATCTACGACCAAGAGGCGATAGTTGGTGTAGCTGAGATGCCGTAATGAGGCAAAACACGCCAAGGTGTCGTCGCGGCCGTTCCAGTTGAGGACGCCGATGGATACATTTGGTAGTAACTGCATATTCATTGCGGCGGGAGACGATGCTTCAGATGCCACAGCAGGGTGGCAATGATTGTGTGCATTCCCGAGAGTGATTCGGAAGCGCGCCAATAGAAGTGTTTGAAGCAGCTCGGCGCATTCGGTTTTGTGACGGGGGATGCGGGAGTCCCGACAGGCGCGGCCGCCAGCGCATCGCGCGTCGCTTCCAGATAAGCGCGCCCCCATTTCTGGTCGGGCTCCAGATGACAGCCTTCGGCCCATTCATTCCAGGCGTTGATGAAAACAATCTGCTCGTCACCGGTATGGAGCTGTCGGGTTCGAGCGATCGTTTTGCTGAGCCATCGTTGGTATATCGCCGGGGTGGAACCGATGAAAATATTAGCATTGGTGCTGCGCCGTGCGCTGTTGTCCCACATCGGGGAGACGCAGCGAAACCAGCGGTAGCGCGGCTCGGGCTTGGATAACATCCCATGCACCATCGCAGGATAGGCATAGATCCGGCTGTCACGGAAAACGGTGGGCAACAGGTTGAGTTTACCCAGCAGGTTTGCCAAGCGGCCACGAAACAGCGTCTTACCAGCCTTGGATGAGTCGGGGGCAAATTCAACCGCTGCATCGAATCCAATACTGTCGGGCTCAACGTCTCTCACAAAATTTTCCACGCGTACAAGATAGAGCCCCGGCAGCCCGGCCTGCTTGGCTTCTTCCTGCCAGAGTGCCGCTGTTTTGGCCGGGTCGGGCAGCAATTCGGTGCGATACACCAGAAATAGCGGCTTGCCGTCGATGCGAATGTAACGCGGGTCTTTGAATGCGGGGATCAGGCTGTGAATGTGCGCCAGGTCGTCTTCATGGCTGTAATGCTGTTCCAGCAAAACATTGCGTTCGCCGCCGTCCCACACACGCGTCCAGTTTTCATTCGCCCAGCACAGGCAGAACGGCAAATCAGGTTTGCCACTCGCCAACACTTCATTGAAAGGCCGTTCCAGAATGCGGCGTCCATTGAACCAGTAGTGGTAATAGCAGAAGGCCTCGATGCCATACTCTCGCGCCAAGTCAGCCTGGGCTGCGCGCGCTTCGGGCAGGCGCAAATCGTAGAAACCGAGATCCGCAGGAACGTGGGGTTGATAGTGGCCTTTGAACAGCGGCTTTGCCTTCGCCGTATTCGTCCATTCGGTAAAACCCTTTCCCCACCATTCATCGTTTTCTGGAATTGGGTGGAATTGGGGGAGGTAAAAGGCGATAGCGCGAATCTGTTTGGCCACGTTGCTTGATAGCGATGTCATGACAGTGTGCGACCATGAAAAATCCTGCGTGCGAGATTAGCGATGAATTTTTGAATAGGCCAAGGCATCGCATTTTTGTATGGTTTTACTAACCAATTCTTGTAAAGTTTGACCAACCAATGAATCGCGAAGCGTTCTAGAAAAACAAATCGAGATGCGCTAAGAAAAACCTTAGGCGTCAGATTTGCGTAGGCAAGGCGAAGAACCTGTCGGGTTGTATTTGGTGGATTTAAAAATCGTATTTTTTTTAGTCCTATCTCGTAATTTTTATTTCGAAGAGAAGGATCCTGGATGGCATGACCAACTGCAATGCGCATCACAAGAGCTGCACGATCGCCTTTGGCGGTATCATGGGTCATGCTGGCTGTATGCCATCGGATTAGAGCCATGCTATTTGGCGCGTTATGGAAATCAATACTCATGTTGGCAGCAGCACACCGAATCCAATACTCCCAGTCCTGCAGCCTTTCCAGCCGTACATTCCATTCGCCCACTATTCTAAAAACCTTTCTCCTTGCAAGTGGGCAATTAATGGGGAATAAGTTACGTGTCAATAGTTTCTCCAATGTATTACCAGCTGCATGCCATAGCGCGGGAATCCACGGCTCTTCCTTTCCATATGCATAGACGCCATACTTACGCAATTCTGGCTTGTCTGTTGTGAAATAACGCGCATCGCCAAACACGATATCTATCTCAGGATGCAATTCGAGAAATTCTAACTGTGTCTTTAATTTATCGAATTCTAATTTATCGTCCGCGTCAAGAAATTGGATTAGTTCGCCCTTCGCCTCGCGCAATCCCGAATTACGCGCTCCACACGCCCCACAATTGTTTTGTTCGACATATCGCAGCCGTAAATCCCTTGCGCACCACTCAAGCGCCACCTCACGCGTGTTATCTGGAGAACCATCGTTGACGATGATCGCCTCCCAGTGTGGATAGGTCTGCGCTTGCAAACTAGCGATGCAATCTGGCAGGTAGCGGGCTTGGTTGTAACAGGGGATGATGATGGAGACGAGTGGTGTCATTGAATGATCAGTCTCTAAAGATAATGAACTTCGATTTGAATACTGCGTACGGTAATGGGTCAGACATTTGAATATCCTCTAACAACAAGGTAATTAGGGCGAAACGTAACCAAAATAGAGTTTAATGAAGCGTTTGAACAGATTCTCTTTTCGGTGGTTGTAACGATACTCGATTTCCTTAAGATACATCGGGAAATGGTACTTTGAAACACCCCGGTAGTTGTACAGGATATGCTTGGCATAACTCCAGAAGCCTTCAATGCCGTTGATGTGGTTTTTGGTGCGTCTATCCACCAGTGATTTGGAATGATTGATCGTATGATGTTTCCCATAGCGTTTGAGAGACTGATAGCCCCGAAAGGCATCGGTGTAGTAGACCGAGCCCTTGCGGGTTTTGGCCCGGATATGGCGCATCAGCTCCTCGGCGGTGACGGACTCCACCCCCTGGGTATACACCCGCCCATCCCGCTCCAGAAGGCCGAATACGACACTTTTACCCGCCGCTCCCCGGCCGCGCTTACCCTTACGCCGACCGCCGAAATAGGTCTCGTCCAATTCGATCTCACCCTTGAGCTTGCCGCCCTCCAACTCCGTGACATGGAACAAGACCTCGCGCAGGCGTTGGTAGACCCGGGTGATGACCTTGATATCCACCCCCAAGTCAGCGGCCAACCGGTAGGCTGGTTGCAATTGATAGAAGCCCATCAAGATACTGATCTCACGGCGCAACCGAGACAGGCTCTTGGCCTTACCACAGTGGGCGCATTTAACGTAGCCACGACCGGTCTTGCAGACCTTGAAAGAACCGCAAAATACGCACTTGCGCCCCCGCAAAAAGTTGGCCGCACAACTGAAATGGCTTGTTTTCCCAGTAACCATGCGTATCTCCAAGTATACGATGGTTACGAAACGCCCTAATTACCAACAACAATTATCTCCTCTAGCGAGTCAGTATTGCTAAACCATGCCCATCAAGCGAGAGCGTTAGGCTGAATTCAGGATTTTCATGTATCCAGCGCCTGGCAATTTCTTGCTCCTCATCGCGGATGGCATCGTCCAGTACTACCGTGCAGTGCTCACTCATAAAGGGAAGAAGCAACGGAAGTGCGGGATAACGAGACATGGGTTGGAGTGGTGCCGGTGGGCCGTCTATGATCAATAGGTCAATCTTTTTGCCAGCCAGTTTTTCAACGATCCCACCGTACCAGAGCTTGTCTAATTCTTGATAATGTTGCAGGGGGCAAGCTAACCAGATAACCCGATCTTCGACTCCATTGAGTCTGGCGTAGTCCCTAGAAATCCCCAGGTATTTTGATTCGTGATCCACCGCGATGTGAGTATTATCGTTAATACCCATGCTCTGAAGAGTCCGAGCAATAAGCGTGGTCGATGATCCGGAGCCGAGTTCCAAGATTGTGGTAGGCCGGAATTCAACAAGGTGCTGAACTAGGAACTTCCCGAGGAATGTGTCGATACTCCACCCACCAAAAAATACAGGAAAACGGAGGCCAATTTGAGTTAAGAAAACAGCATTCTGAGTTTCCCTGGCTGTAACATCCACGGCTGTTGATATTTGCTTAATTCGTTTTGTTGTCGTATTAAGTTGGGTTTGCAGGCCATTTAATTGAGTATGTATTTCCCAAAGCGCTCGTCGCAGCCTTATTCCAACAATAGTGGCTGCTGCCAATGCAGAGACAACTATTACAATAAGCGTGATGATCAATAAAGTGTTAATCATGGTGTCCTGCCGAAATGGAAACAGTATTGATCTTCATTTGTAGGTCTTTCAAGCTCAGCGGACGCGGCTTCGCCCCGGTTGTCGTTAAACTTAGGGCGCACGCAAGGAGCAAGATACGTCGCATACGAGCGGTTACATTGATATTGATGTTAGCCCTTTCTTTCAAGGCGGGTTCTTCCGGCAATCGCGTCGTACGAAGACAAAAGCCAACGCTTCACGTCAGACTTTCGTCGTTCAGTTATTGTCCCTAATGCCCAAATTGCCATGATCGTCCCCCAGACTACGATTGCGCTTCTAGATGACGGTTGAGCTATCTTGCTTGATGCTGCGGCGAAGAACTGAAGTAAGGGGTAATGGAACAGATAGATGGCGAAGGTATACCCAGCCAAGTATCGAACTGGCTTCTCGAAAAACGTGAGGAACTTTGCAAGCCGAGGTGCAACCGATGCGACGCCGATGAAATGTAGCGCGATTAATGTCCCAATAATGTAACTGCTTAAGAAATACCGCGACCACTTCAATTTTTCATCGACAAATGTGGTGCCGAGAACATTAACCGTCCACTCAAGAAGCAGGTCAGGATATTCACCCTTTCGAAAGGCCGCATACGCTGCTACTGAACCGAGGAACATGACCCAACCGATAGGTTCGGCAACTGGCCTACTCTTTATCTTGAAGTAGACCCAAGCACCAAGAAGCCATATTGGGAAAAGGATAAGAATCTTTGGCCCGATAAACAGACAAATAGCTGCAATGAGCAAGTACCGCAACGGATGCTTCAGGTACCACGCTACGGCAAAAATAACGTAGTACCAGAACTCGTACCCTAGTGACCAAAATGGTCCATTTGAGAATGGCCGAACGGATGAAAACCAAAGCTCATTCAAAAAGAAGAAATTTGCTATAAGCCGCCAGACTGGGTTATCGGTTTGGAACCACCAACCGTTATACACGCCATAATTTATGCGCGATCCGATGTAATCCGCCACGACAGTCAATAGTAGGGCTGGAGCGGCAACTGAATATAGCCGAGCAAACCGACTGGCAAAATATTCCCGAAGCGTCTTCTCTTTCTTGTCCGACACGTATGCAATTACGAATCCGGAGAGGACGAAAAATACCATGACGGCGTCGTTCCCGAGATCTTTCAGCCACGAGAGCATTGGAAGCCCCCCCCCCGTGAACCTGTCATAATTCGCGTGAATGAAAAAAACCGTCGCCGCCGCGAGGAACCGGGCGAGATCCAGATAAATGGAAAGAGATGTGTTCATGGTGATATCTGGTTACGCCAAGTAGTTAATAACTAGACGTTTGTTAGCAATCATCCGTATTTCCCATAGCCAATCATTCTGGTTGCGCCTTGAAAGTCCATCGAGCGGAAAAATATGAGAGAGTTCCTACCGGCAGTTTAGGTGCATCTTCAGGCGAGACCTCGATTGAAAGTGGCAGCAGGTTGGCTCCTGCCCAAAGGGGTCGTCTTGCCCAATCGTAAATGGCCAAACCAATGCCATAAGGGCCAGGCGATAACGAAATATTCGGAATAGTGACTTCAAGCATATGTTCGCCCTTACTGAGATTGATAGAGTCTTTAAGTATCGATGTGCTGGCCTTGGCGACAAAAATCATTTCCGCGTTATGCAGGCCTATATTAATCTCGGCACGGTTGATGTCGCCATGGCAGAAGATCCTTATCCGAATCGTTAGATCGGAAAACAGCGGAACAACGCTTGCTCCATTCGCATTTCGAATTGAGTTAACATCAATGCTGCGAATTTCTAATTCCTTGGTGTCGGTCGCTGGTCGAAGTTGAGCCCCTTGAAGTAGCTGTTCAGCACTTTTCTGTGTGCTCTCATCAAAAAATAATTTTGATACTTGGCCTGATTCACCATCCAGAACCAAGTGGCCATGTCGGAGTAGTAGCATTCGTGGGCAGATGCGTTCCAGTTGTCGAATGTTATGCCCAACGATAAGGACAGTTTTCCCCTCATCTTTTATGAGACTTTCCATCCGACCGATACTCTTACGCTGGAAAGAGATGTCGCCTACTGCCAGCACTTCATCCACGATCAAGATGTCCGATTCCACGCTGGTGGCGATAGAAAATCCTAGCCGTACTTGCATCCCTGATGAGTAACGCTTGATCGGGGTATCGATAAACTCTTCCAGTTCGGCGAATGCGACGATGTCGTCGAACTTGAGGTCGATTTCCTTCTTGGGGATGCCGAGAATGGCGCCGTTAAGGTATATATTTTCGCGTCCGGTGAGATCTGCAATCAGACCGGCGCCCACCTCGATGAGCGGCGATATCTTGCCTTTGACCTGGACGTTGCCGCTGGAGGGTTTTGAAATATTGGCCAGCAGTTTGAGCATAGTGCTCTTGCCGGCCCCGTTGGGGCCGATGATGCCCAGCACCTCGCCTTGCTCGACGGAGAACGTGACGTCATCCAGGGCTTTGAATGGCTTGC
>CAYUAZ010000008.1:0-21260 GCA_964442865.1 uncultured Gammaproteobacteria bacterium | reverse complement strand
CACCGAGGCGGAGTGGGAGCACGCCGCCGCGCGGTTGAGTGTGGCAGGAAATTTTCTTGAGTCGGGGCGCTTGCATCCTGCCAGTGCGGCGACGGATACGCAGTTACCAGCGCAGATGTATGGCGATGTCTGGGAGTGGAGGCAAAGTCTTTATACGGCCTATCCGGGCTACCGGCCGGAGACCGGGGCGCTCGGCGAGTACAATGGAAAATTCATGTGCAACCAGATGGTGCTGCGCGGCGGCTCGTGCGTGAGTTCCGCCGAGCATCTGCGCGCGACCTACCGTAATTTCTTTCCACCCGAAGCACGCTGGCAGTTTTCCGGCCTGCGTCTCGCGGAGGACGCCGGATGAGCGTGCCTGTCGCACCGTTGGCCTTTCATGACCTCGCGCCCGAACTGGATGATTTCCGGGCGGATGTGCTAGAGGGCCTTGCCAAGCCGCGCAAGGAGATCCCCCCGAAGTATTTTTACGACGAACGCGGCTCGTTGCTGTTCGACCGAATCTGCGATCTCGACGAATATTATCTCACTCGCACCGAGATCGGCCTGCTGCGCCGCCATCAATCGGAACTGGCGGAGACGATAGGTCCGGACTGCCTGCTCATCGAATACGGCAGCGGCAGTAGCCGCAAGGCGCCGATACTGTTGGGTGCGCTGCCGCGCCTGTGTGCCTACATCCCGATAGACATTTCCAAAGAACATCTGCTGCGTTCCTCGGCCGAGCTTGCCGCCCGGCAGCCGGGTCTTGCCGTGATCGCAGTGTGCGCCGACTACACGCACTTGACGCAACTGCCGCAGGCCCTGAAATATCAGGGTGCAAAAAGGGTTATCTTTTTTCCCGGCTCCAGCATCGGTAACTATCACCCGATGCAGGCGATTCTGTTGCTTAAAACCGCTGCGGCCCTGGCGGGCGCGGGAGGCGGCATGTTGATAGGCGTGGATCTCAAGAAAGACCGCGACGTGTTACACGCCGCCTACAACGACTCGCTGGGCATTACGGAGGCGTTTAATCTGAATGTGTTATGGCGCATGCGTCACGAGTTGCGGGTCCGCGTGGAGCCTGGCCAGTTCCGGCATGACGCCTTTTACAATGAGCAGAGCGGCAGGATCGAGATGCATTTGCTGAGCACCCGGGATCAGACCATCGAGTTGCAGGATGACGTATTCAGATTAGCGGAGGGGGAGGGGATACATACTGAAAACTCCTATAAATACACCGTTGAAGAGTTTCGGAGTATGGCAGAGGTAGCCGGCTTCAAGTCTGAACACGTATGGTGCGACGCCCGGAATTTATTCAGCCTGCACTATTTGACGGCTTTGTGAGCACAATGCAAGCAGACCTGAGACTGTCGTGGGTTTTATTTCTCCTGTTCGCTTATTGTGGCTGGTGTGCAGCGGCGGATAAGATTGATCTCAATCTCGCCGACGCGGCCCAACTAGTGACTATCAAGGGCATAGGACCCAAGAAGGCCGAGGCTATTATCAAGTATCGGGAGCAGCACGGAGGTTTTCGTAGTGTTGATGAACTGGACAAGGTGCCGGGCTTTGGAAAAAAGACGGTGGACAAACTGCGCGTGCATCTGAAGGTGACAACCGGCGGCACGGGCCATCCGCGTGAAAAGGACAAAATTAAAGTCAAAATCAAGACCATGAATTTCTGACGTACAGGGACGCACTAATGTCGCAGGAGGGACGCTCCTGCGCGTCCCTGCGCCCGCGACATTGGGGCGTCCTGCCCGGCACAGGATGCCGGGAGCGATTGACGGCCCGGTTTTGCTTAAAAGCGATACGTGATGCCCGTCGCGGCGGACCAGTCCGCAGTAAGCTGCACGCCGTTCACACGCTGATACAGCGGTTGTTGAAGAAAACCGTAGACCTCCAAGTCTTTATGCAACGAATAGCCGAGCCCGGGGCTCAGGTAAATGAAGGTTCCGCCGGTGTCGGCAGGGTTGGCGTCATGGCCCCGGTCACGGCCGCGCCACTGGCTATTGATTTGCAGGGCCACCCTGAACTGATCGTTTAGACGGTGATGCAGGCCCAGGTCAACGTTAAGACGCTGACCCGGTTTGTAGTGCTCGCGCTCGGCCATGGGCGTCTGCCACAACAGCTCCACAAACCCGCTGGTTCGGCTATTTCCGAACGGATGTGTGTAGAACCCACCCAGCAATAGATCGGTTGTGCCGGTTCCAGGCTGGAGGCTGCGCTCGGCTTCTTCGCCTTCTTCGTTAACTACGTCGAAGTTGCCGGTGGGAAGTTTGAGACCGATTTTGACGCCGACGTTCGCCGCACCGGGCCGGGTTTCGCTCAATAAATAGCGGCCTGTTACTCGCACATCACCGATTTCGGTGAACCCCCAGGCCTCCGGCTCAACAGCACCGTGCAACGGCTGGGCGTGAGGACGCGGCGCGTGCGCAACGAACAGGTCATGCGAGTGACTGCGGCTGATCAGCGGCAGTTGCAATCCCCACCCCAAACGTGCGGTGACCGGGTAGTCGAGGGTGGCTATCAGATTGCGATTTAGGGTGCGCTCTTCCATCTCGCCATCGCTGTTGAGCTTGCGGCTGACCGCGTTACGCCCATGACGCTGCTGATTCTGGTCAATAAACTCGTAACGGATATCCAGGTGTTTTTGCAGGGCGTCTAACTCGCCCCGCGCCTCCGCACTGGTGTTGATGGAACAAAAAGCGGACGAGCAACTGGCCTGGGCGGAGGGGATGGAAAGGCCAATCAGGCCAAGCGCGAAGAAGATTTTTTTCATTGTACATTGCATCGCAGAATCCTTTTTTTGATGATACGCTTACGATAGCGATATATGTTTCGCAGTGGAATGTGACATGATGCCGCGCGACAATTTGTCGCAGGACGGGATTAGGGCGGACCACTGCAATGACTGTGAAATAATGAGGTGACACAGTAATGACTGGATTGTTCACCCCGGCGCCCGGAGGCTTGAACTTACGGCGCTTGCTGGTGCTGAAAAACATTGCGATTACCGGTCAGACCCTGGCCGTCATCGTCGTTGCGCATGGCCTGGGCATGCCCTTGCCGGTGACTGAGATCATCTCGGTGCTGGTGCTATTGAACCTGGCAAGCGGGTTGCGCCTCCGCTTGGCGTGGCCGGTTAAAGAAGCGGAGCTGCTTATACACTTGCTGGTGGATGTACTGGCGCTCACCACTTTGTTGTATTTTGCGGGGGGCGCGACCAATCCCTTTGTGCTGCTGTACCTGTTGCCGCTGACCATTGCCGCCGCCACACTCCCGTTGCTTTACACGGCGGGCATAGCGACAGTGATAGTGGCCTGTTACAGCGTGTTGATGTTTGTCTACATCCCGTTGCCCCACTTTCACATCACCTACACAGGGACGTTCAATCCCCAGGCGTGGGGCATGTGGTTCGGCTTCGTGTTGAGCGTCGCGCTGATCGCCTACTTTGTGGTGCGCATGGGGAATACGCTGCGCGAGAATGAACGGGCCATTGCCGCGTTGAAAGAGGCCGCCCTGCGCGATGAACGCCTGGTGGCGTTGGGCGCTCTGGCCATAGGCGCGGCCCACGAAATGAGTACGCCGCTGGGCACCATGGCTATCGTCACCAAGGATTTGCAAAACGACTACGCCGATCATGCGCAACTGGTCGAGCGGCTGGAAATCCTGCGCGACCAGGTGGATCGCTGCAAAAATAGCTTGACCACGATGTTGTCCTCAACCGGCCAGGCGCGCGCCGAATCGGGTTACACGCTGGCCCTCGACAGCTATTTGCAAGATCTGCTCGCGCAATGGCGCAGGATGCGTCCAGGAGCTCGATTACGCTGCCGTTTGCAGGGCACGGAGCCGGCGCCGCAGATTGTCGCGGAACAGGGCTTGAGCCAAGCGATAGTGAATGTATTGAATAATGCGGCGGATGCCTCCGGCGATGACGTTGAACTGGTTGGACGGTGGGATGCAGAGGAGTTGTGTATCGAGATTTATGATCGAGGCTCGGGCCTCTCCCCACAGGCGGAACGCGAAGCCGGCAATGCTTTCTTTACCACCAAACCGCCCGGTCAGGGAATGGGGCTCGGCTTGTTTCTGGCGCAGGCGGCGTTAAACCGTTTCGGCGGCGCCGTGCAGTTGCGTAATCGTGAAGATGGCGGCGCCTGCACGCAGATTTCATTACCCCTGGCGAAACTGCTGGCGACAGCTTGACTATGCCTGCAAGCACCTCGCAAAACTTATTATTGGTAGACGATGATGTGATCTTCTGCAAAGTACTGACGGTGGCACTGGTCAAACACGGATTCGATGTGCGCATGGCGCACAACGTTGCGGAGGCCCTGCAACGTGCTCGCGAGCAGGCGCCTGCGTACGCCGTGATAGATCTCAAAATGCCGGGTGAGTCGGGTCTGTCACTGATCGGCCAACTCAAATCGCTAAACGGGGATGTTAAAATACTGGTGCTTACCGGCTACGCCAGCATCGCCACGGCCGTGGAGGCGATCAAGCTCGGCGCCATGCACTATCTCGCCAAACCGGCCGACGCCGATGAGATCGTCGCGGCGCTGCAGCGTGAGACCGGCGACAGTCGCGCGCCGATAGAGAGCAAGCCTTTTTCGGTTGAACGTCTGGAGTGGGAACACCTGCAAAAGGTGTTAGTGGACTGCCAGGGAAATATCTCCGCCGCAGCACGCAGCCTCGGCATGCACCGCCGCACCCTCCAGCGTAAATTGGCCAAGCGCCCGGTGCGCCGATGAACATGAGCGTGTTCAATTCCCAAGTTGTTCACGTGTCAGGATAAAGACGCCGCCGCCGCCGCGTGTGAAATCCGGCCAGGTGAAGGGGAGGTCGGGTCGTGACTGAAGCAGTGCATGCTCGCTGTTACCCACCTCGACCACTAACAGTCCGCGAGGGTTGAGGTGTCGCGGAGCCTCCTGCAGGATGCGCCGTACGATGTCCAGCCCATCCTGCCCGGCCGCAAGACCCAATGGGGGTTCGTGGCGGAACTCCGCAGGCAGCGCCGCCATATCGGCGGCGTCCACGTAAGGCGGGTTGCTTACGATGAGGTCATATTTTCTGCCTTGTAAAGAGTTGAACAGGTCGGACTGAATGGCATGCGCGCGATCTTCCAGGTTGTAGCGCGAGATGTTGGTGCGGGTGACTTCAAGGGCTTCAGTTGAAATGTCGGCGGCATCCACTTCAGCTTCGGGAAACGCATGAGCGCAGGCAATGGCGATACAACCGCTGCCGGTGCACAAATCCAGTATTCGGTGTACCGGTGCGTCGCCCAGCCAGGGTTCGAAGTGATTTTCGATGAGTTCGGCGATGGGAGAGCGGGGTACCAGCACGCGCTCGTCTACATAAAAACGTAAGCCGGCAAACCAGGCCTCGCGGGTCAAGTACGCCGCGGGTTTGCGTTCCTGGATGCGGCGCAGCAACAGCGTGACGACGGCATCTTTTTCGGTTTGAGTAAGCCGCGCCTGATAGAAGTCGGCGGGAACCACAGGCGGCAGATGCAGCGCATGCAGCACGAGGTGGGCGGCTTCGTCTATGGCATTGTCGGTGCCGTGGCCAAAAAACAATTCCGCCGCGTTGAACTGGCTCGCACCCCAGCGGATGAAGTCGCGCACGGTCTCTAATTCTGTGACGGCTTTTTTATCGAGATCGGCCATGTCTAAGATACATGCGACAGGTGTTGGGTGCGGCAACCTTCGGCATCGCACCACAACGCGCTGCCTTGCTCGTACCAGTCGCCTAACACGATGCGCTGTGCGGGTTGGCCGTTGAGCTGAAAGTCGTGCACCGCCGGGCGATGCGTGTGACCGTGTATCAAGCGCAGTACGTTATGATCGAGCATGGCCTGTTCGACGGCCTGATGATTCGCATCCATGATGTAGTCGGGCTTGATGCTGGTTTGCAGACGGCTCTCGGCGCGCATGCCTTGAGCGAGCTTCACACGTTCGGCAAAAGGCAGAGCTAAAAACTGTTTTTGCCACTGCGGATTGCGTACCGTGTGACGAAACTTCTGGTAGTCAATATCATCGGTGCAGAGTGTGTCGCCGTGCATGAGCAGTGTAGGGGTGCCCGAGAGATCTATCACGCACGTCTCGGGCAATAGTCGGCAACCGCTGGCGGACGCGAAATTCTCGCCGAGCAGGAAATCACGGTTGCCGTGCATGAGATAAACTTCTGTGCCGCTGTCTATCAGGTCGCGCAGTGCGGCGATGATGCGCTGATGCTCGGGCTGGTTGTCGTCGTCGCCCAGCCAGACCTCGAATAGATCACCGAGAATATACAGTGTCTGGGCGCGGCGTGCTTCCCCGCCGATAAAGTTCAGAAACAGCTCGGTCATCGCCGGCCGTTCTGGGCTAAGGTGCAGATCGGAGATAAACAGGGTGTTACTTCGGCTTGGCAACCTGTACCTCTGCGACTTTCTTTGGCGGGACCTCGGTGGTGACGGGAGCGGCCGCAGGTTTCTTTTTTGCTTTCCGCTTGGAGGGTTTTTTTGCAGCAGCTTTGGGCTCCGGTTTCGCAGAGGCGACTACGGTCGGAGGGGCAGGGGGCTCGATTGAAGCAGTTTTTATAGTGACCAGCGATTTCGGAACATCCGATACAAATATACCGGCGGGCCCGGTAGGGATATTATTGATGCGGTCCACCACGTCCATGCCCTGCACGACCTTGCCGAACACCGTGTAACCCCAGTAGCCTTCCTTGGGGGCGGAGTGGTTGAGGTGCAGATTATCAATCGTGTTGATGAAGAACTGATTCTTGGCGGAATGCGGGTCGAAATCCCGCGCCATGGCGATGGTGCCGCGGTCATTCTTAAGACCGTTATTGGCCTCGCTTTGTATGGCGGCGCGGGTGGGGCGCGGTTCGTAAGAAGCATTGACCACACCGCCTTGTATCATGAAATCCTTAACCACGCGGTGGAATATCGTTCCGTCGTAGGCCTTTTCGCGCACATAGCTTAGAAAATTCTCGACCGTCTTCGGCGCTTTGCCCTTGTCCAATTCTACGACGATATCGCCCATGGTGGTCTGGATGCGTACGTGCGGGAGATCCGCAGCGCCCGGCGTATCGGCATATACGGAAGTTGTGAAAACGGCAAAGACGAGGGTAAGACCGGATAGTAAATATTTCATGGCACTAGCATCCGTATCGGGGCAGCATGCATCAATGATAATGGGTTTAAGGCACGAGAAAAAGAGGATAACAGATTTCGGGCACCTCTAAAAATGCGTCTTTTGTCTTTATGCGGCGTTGGTCGCTCCCGGCATCCTGCCTCCCGCGACACTAGTACATCCCTGTACGTTGGAATTCTACTCGAAATGCGGGGCCGCGTAGCGGCAGACTGGCGTGTACACTGCGCTTTCTCGCAGAATTCCGCCTTGCCTAAAGCCAAAATCCACTATTTTTAGAGGTACCCTGAACATGGACGACGCTCCGATTAAAAGCTCTGCCAGTAGTGATCTCAGGCCGCTTATCGCGCGACACAAAATGTATGATGCGTGGTTTGCGGTGCTGGGGCTGCTGGCGATGATGGTGGCGCTTATTACCCTTACCGCGTTAATTGTGGACCTCGCCGTGAACGGGACCCCGCGGCTTTCCTGGGATTTTTTCACCTCCTTCCCATCACGCTTCCCCGAAAAGGCCGGCATTCTCTCGGCCTGGGTTGGCACCAGTGTGGTGATGCTGGTGACAGCGGCCAGCGCCGTGCCCCTGGGGGTTGCGGCGGGGATCTATCTGGAGGAATACGCCCCCAAGAACTGGATCACCGGCATCATCGAGATCAATATCACCAATCTCGCCGGCGTGCCGTCCATCGTCTATGGTTTGATGGCGCTGGGATTGTTTGTCTACCAGTTTAATCTTGGCCAGAGCGTGCTGTCGGCCGGACTGACCCTGGCGCTGTTGATCTTGCCGATGGTCATCATCGCCACCCGCGAGGCGATCCGGGCGATCCCGTCACTCATCCGCGAGGCGGCCTATGCCCTGGGGGCGACCAAGTGGCAAACGGTTCAGCATCACATTTTGCCTTACTCCACCGGCGGGATACTCACCGGCGTCATCATCGCCATGTCGCGCGCCATCGGCGAGAGCGCGCCGGTCATCACCATCGGCGCACTGACCTTTATCGCTTTCCTGCCGACTGGCCCGATCCAGCCGGAGCCGCCGTATCTGTCGTTCCAGTGGCTGTTCGATCCGTATACCGTGATGCCCATCCAGATGTTCAACTGGACCTCGCGCCCGCAGGCGGCCTTTCACTTGAACGCCGCCGCCGCCGGACTGGTGTTGATGGCGATGACTTTGTTAATGAACGGACTGGCGATCTATATCCGTTACCGTTTCCGCAAACGCATCAAATGGTAGGAGTTTTTTATGACACCTGATACCTTAAGCGTAGCCAACCCCCTTAAACACAAGTTTACGCCCGTCCTTATGCCAGACACCCCGCCCAGTCCCCAGCCGCCCAGCCTGGTGAGACCCGCGCCCGAATCATCCATCAAGGCGCGCGTCTCCCAGCTCAATTTCTATTACGGCGACTATCGTGCCCTGAAGGACATCAACCTCGATATCCGCGACAAGCGTGTCACCGCCCTGATCGGCCCATCGGGCTGCGGCAAGACCACCTACTTACGCTGCTTCAACCGCATGCACGATCTTTATCCCGGCAACCGTTACGAGGGCGAGATCATGTTATACCCTGACGAGGTCAACATCATCGGCGCCAAGGTAGACCCCATCGAGGTGCGCATGCGCATCAGCATGGTGTTCCAGAAACCCAACCCCTTTCCCAAAAGCATTTACGAAAATGTCGCATACGGCTTGCGCGTACGCGGCGTGAGCAAACGTTCGCTGCTGGACCAGAAGGTGGAAGAGGCGCTGCGCGGTGCGGCGCTATGGGATGAGGTCAAGGACCGATTGCACCAGCTCGCCTTTACCCTCTCCGGCGGCCAGCAGCAGCGCCTGTGCATCGCGCGCGCCCTGGCCACCGACCCTGAAATCCTGTTGTTCGACGAGCCGACCTCGGCGCTTGACCCCATCGCCACCGCGCGCATCGAGGAGTTGATCGCCGAACTCAAGGACCGCGTCACCATTATCATCGTCACCCATAACATGCAGCAGGCGGCGCGCGTCTCGGACTACACTGCATTTATGTATCTCGGCGAGCTGGTCGAGGTAGGAGATACCCCCACGATCTTCACCAACCCCAGCAAGAAACAAACGGAAGATTACATCACTGGAAGATACGGGTGAGCGGCGGGCTAGGAGCCGCGAACGCCCGTACAGGGATGTACGGGCTGGGGTCCGATTAAAAAAATTGAAGTCTCGCCATGGATGGCATCGCCGAATATCCACAGGAGTCACTACATGAAACCAGATATCTCAAGCCATATCTCACGCCAGTACAACGAAGAACTGGAGGACATCCGCACCCGCGTCCTGCAAATGGGCGGCTTGGTGGAAAAGCACACCGAACAGGCTTTGACTGCCCTACTGAAGGGTGACGCCGAGCTTGGTGAAACGGTCTCGACCAACGACTACCTGGTCAACAAGATGGAAGTCGGAATAGACGAGGAGTGCGGTCAGATCATCGCGCGCCGCCAGCCGGCTGCGAGTGATCTGCGCCTGGTCATGACGGTCATCAAGATCATTACCGATCTGGAACGTATCGGCGATGAGGCGGACAAGATTGCGCGCATGGCGGTACGGCTGGCAGGAGAAGAACGACTCAAGAATAATTATATCGAGATTCAGTATCTCGGCAATCACGTGAAGGGCATGGTGCACGATGCGCTCGACGCCTTCGCCCGCCTCGATACCGACGCCGCACTACGGGTGGCGCGCGAAGACCGGCAGGTGGACAAGGAGTACGAAGGCGTCATGCGCCAGATGATTACCTACATGATGGAAGATCCGCGCACCATCACGCGGGTGCTCAACGTCATCTGGGCGGCGCGTGCACTGGAGCGCATCGGCGATCACGCGCGCAATATCTGCGAGTATGTGATTTATTTAGTGAAGGGCAAGGACATCCGCCACATCAGCCTGGACCAGGTTGAGAGAGAGTTGCGCATGGAAAGCGGTAACGCCGATTAACAAGCTGGGCACGCTGTTTGTGCCCATAGGCCGGACGCATCAGTAAGCGAGCGAGACGAAGGTTACGAATTTTCATAACGCCAGAAGTCACTGGGTGCAATGATGTCAATAGCGTGATAACGTCGTAACGTGAGCAAGTCCTTATCGCCCGTGACGATGCACCGGCAATGCCCCGCAGCGGCCGTGCCAAGGATAGTATCGTCAACACGGTCGCGGCACACCGGCTTGTCGAGCTTTAGAGGCCGCACTCGAATCAAGCGTAGGCTGAGAAGCCGATGCGCTTTAGCGACATCAGCGCGGGAAAACTTGAATTTTTGAACAAGCGCCTTTTGGAATTCGTCGCGGATAAAAGTAGAGGTGACAACGTCATGATGAAGTAAGCAGTACTCCACCAGCTCATGACAAGCGCCATGCGAAATAAAGGCGGCGATCAGTGCGTTGGTGTCAAGCACCAGCCTCATGAGATGCGATCAAATACGTCCTGATCTGTGTAAATCCCCCGTGACTTGGCCTTGGCGGACATGCGCGCCCGCAATGTGCGAAATTGCCGGATGAACAGATAGTCGCGCAGCGACTCACGGACGATGTCGCTGCGTGAGCCGCCTTCCTGGTGCACTACCTTGTCAAGTTCGGCCTTGATTTCCTTGGGCAAGCTGACGGTAATAGTTGCTCGCATCTCGGTATCCTGTAATAAAATATCATACAAATGTGCTACATTATAACACAGCCGATCTTTCCGCGTATTCCGCGATTTCGTTGAAATTGAGATAGCGGTAAATATTCTCCGACAGCGGAGCGATGTTTTTCACATGCTGGCTGTATTCCGCGAGTGTCGGCAGACGCCCGAGTTTGGCGGTAACGGCGGAGAGTTCCGCCGAGCCTAAGTAAACGTTGGCGCCTTTGCCCATGCGGTTGGGGAAGTTGCGGGTAGAGGTGGACATCACCGTCGCACCGTCTTTCACGCGCGCCTGGTTGCCCATGCACAGCGAGCAGCCCGGCACTTCGGTGCGCGCGCCGGCGCGGCCGAAGATCGCGTAGTAACCTTCCTCGGTGAGCTGGTGCGCGTCCATGCGCGTGGGCGGCACGATCCACAAACGCACCGGCGCCTCGCCGCCGTCTTCCAGGATTTTACCCGCCGCGCGGTAGTGGCCGATGTTGGTCATGCATGAGCCGATGAACACTTCGTCTACGTGATCGCCCGCGACTTCCGAGAGCGGCTTGATGTTGTCCGGGTCATTCGGGCAGGCGAGCAGCGGTTCCTTGATTTGATTCAAATCAATTTCGAGAATCTCGGCGTATTCTGCGTCTTTGTCGGCTTCGAGCAATTCGGGCTTGGCGAGCCACGCCTGCATCGCCTGGATGCGCCGTTCCAAAGTGCGTTTATCCTCATAGCCATTGGCGATCATCCACTTCAACAGCGTGACGTTGGAATTCAAGTATTCAATCACCGGCCCTTTGTTGAGGCGCACGGTGCAACCGTTGGCCGAGCGCTCCGCCGAGGCGTCGGAAAATTCAAACGCCTGTTCTATCTTGAGGTCAGGCAGCCCCTCGATCTCCATCACGCGCCCTGAGAAGATATTTTTCTTGCCTTGTTTGTCGAGCGTGAGCAGACCTTTTTGCAAGGCAACATAAGGAATGGCGTTTACCAAATCGCGCAAGGTGATGCCGGGCTGCATCGTGCCTTTGAAACGCACCAGGACAGATTCAGGCATGTTGAGCGGCATCACGCCCAAGGCGGCGGCGAAGGCGACCAGGCCGGAGCCCGCCGGGAAGCTGATGCCGATGGGGAAGCGCGTGTGCGAGTCACCGCCAGTGCCGGCCGTGTCTGGGAGCAGCATGCGGTTCAACCACGAGTGGATGATGCCGTCGCCGGGGCGCAGCACCACGCCGCCGCGGGTGCGGATGAAATCCGGCAACTCATGTTGCAACTGAATGTCCACCGGCTTCGGGTAGGCCGCCGTGTGGCAGAAGCTCTGCATGACCAGGTCCGCCGAGAAACCGAGGCAGGCGAGTTCCTTCAATTCGTCGCGCGTCATCGCGCCGGTGGTGTCTTGCGAACCCACCGTAGTCATGCGCGGTTCGCAGTAGGTGCCCGGACGCACGCCTTTGACGCCGCAGGCGCGGCCGACGATCTTCTGGGCAAGCGTATAACCTCTGCCGGTGTCTTTGGGCGCTTGCGGACGGATAAATACCGGCGAGCACTCCAGGCCCAGTTGCTCGCGGGTCCTGTCGGTGAGTGCGCGGCCGATAATCAAGGGAATGCGTCCGCCGGCGCGGATTTCGTCGGGCAGGGTGGCGGGTTTAAGCTCAAAGCGTGCAAGCTCTTCGCCTGCTTCACTAGTAATGCGTCCGGTGAGCGGATAAATTTTTATAATGTCGCCGGTGTTGAGCCTGTCCACCGCGCACTCGATGGGAAACGCGCCGGAATCTTCCGCCGTATTGAAAAAAATCGGTGCGATCTTGCCGCCCAGGATCACGCCGCCCTGGCGCTTGTTCGGCATATAAGGGATGTCGTGACCGGTGTGCCACAGCACGGAGTTGATGGCCGATTTGCGCGACGAGCCGGTGCCGACCACGTCGCCCACGTAGGCGATGGGATGACCTTTGCGCTTGAGCGATTCTATGGCGTCCAGGGCGTCGGGCAGCTTGTTGACCAACATGCTCTTGGCATGCAGCGGGATATCCGGGCGGCTCCACGCCTCGGAGGCGGGCGAGAGATCGTCGGTGTTGGTTTCTCCCGGCGCCTTGAACACCGTGACGGTGAGTGTGTCGGGTAGCGCGGTGCGGCGTGTGAACCACTCCGCCTCGGCCCAGGACTGCAATACTTGCTTTGCGTACGGATTCGTCCCGGCCTTATTCGCCACGTCGTGATAGGCATCGAAGATGAGCAGGGTATGGCTGAGCGCCTGCGCGGCAAGCGGCGCGAGCTCGACGTCATCCAACAGATCAAGCAACGGATGGACGTTGTAACCGCCCAGCATGGTGCCGAGCAGTTCGGTGGCGCGCTGGCGCGTAATGAGCGGGCTGGACGCCTCAGCCTTGGCTATGGCGGCAAGAAAACCGGCCTTGACGTAGGCCGCCTGATCCACGCCCGGCGGCACGCGCCGGGTAATCAGCTCGAGCAAAAACTCGCCCTCAGCGGCAGGCGGGTTTTTCAATAACGCCACCAGCTCGGCGGTCTGCCTGGCGTCGAGCGGCAGCGGCGGCAAGCCTTGAGCGGCACGCTCGGCGGTGTGTTTGCGGTAAGCGTCTAACACGTTCTGCTGATCCCAAATAAAGAACATCATTCTATCTCTTTTCGGATTTTTTTTCAGGCTAGACTAGGATTCCGCAATGTTTAACGTTACCCTAACCGGATGGAACTTTCTGATCTTACCGCCATATCCCCACTAGACGGACGTTACGGCAACAAGACCGCCGAACTGCGCCCCTACTTCAGCGAATTCGGTTTGATCCAGCGCCGCGTGCTGGTCGAGGTGCGCTGGCTGCAATGGCTGGCCCAGGAGCCCGGCATCGCCGAGGTCGCGCCGTTCAGCGAGAAGGCCACCGCCAAACTCAACAAGATTCTGAGCCGCTTCAGCCTGGAGGACGCGCGGCGCGTCAAGGAGATCGAGCTCACCACCAATCATGATGTGAAGGCGGTTGAGTATTTTCTCAAGGAGCAGATCAAGGACAATAAGGAACTGCTCGCGGTGAGCGAATTTCTGCACTTCGGCTGCACCTCCGAGGATATCAACAACATCGCCTACGCGCTACTGCTGCGCGAGGCGCGCGAGCAGGTGATCGTGCCGCTGATGGACGAGCTGATCGCCGCCCTGAAAGGTCTCGCCAAAAAATACGCCGCGCAACCCATGCTGTCCCGCACCCACGGCCAGCCGGCCACACCGACTACGCTCGGCAAGGAGTTGGCCAACATTACGGCGCGGCTGCGCCGGCAACGCAAGCAGTTCGCAGAGGTGGCCCTGCTGGCGAAGTTCAACGGCGCGGTGGGAAATTACAACGCCCACCTGGTCGCCTACCCGGAAGTAAACTGGCCGATGCTGGCCGAAAATTTTGTGCGCAGCCTGGGCCTCAACTGGAATCCCTACACCACGCAAATCGAGCCGCATGATTATATGGCCGAGCTGTTCGACGCCCTGAGCCGTTTCAACAACGTGCTGCTGGATTTCAACCGCGATGTGTGGGGCTATATCTCGCTCGGCTACTTCAAGCAAAAGACCGTGGCGGGCGAGGTCGGTTCCTCCACCATGCCGCACAAGGTGAACCCGATTGATTTCGAAAACTCGGAAGGCAACCTGGGCCTCGCCAATGCGCTGCTCGGCTTTATGCGCGACAAACTCCCGGTGTCCCGCTGGCAGAGAGATCTCAGCGACTCCACCGTGCTGCGCAATCTCGGTGTCGGCGTCGCGCACAGCGTGCTCTCCTATCAAACCTGTCTGCAAGGTATCGCCAAGCTGGAGGTCAACGTCAAGGCCATCAAGGCCGACCTCGATGCCAACTGGGAAGTGCTGGCCGAAGCGGTGCAGACCGTGATGCGCCGTTACGGCGTCGCCGAGCCTTACGAGAAACTCAAGGGACTGACGCGCGGCAAGCGGATTGACAAGGACTCGCTGCACGAGTTTATTGCCGCTCTCGATTTGCCCGAGGAAGCCAAGGCGCGGCTGCTGGCGCTGACGCCGGCGCACTATATAGGCTTGGCGGACAAGCTGGCCGGTAAGGTGTGAGTCAGAAGGTTACCGGCCGATCCAGCCGCCGGTAGGAAATCGCCTCGGTGAGGTGCGGTGTTTGAATGTCCTCGCTCGCGGCGAGATCGGCGATGGTGCGCGCCACCTTCAGGATACGGTGATAGACGCGCGCCGAGAGGCCCAGGCGTTCTATCGCCTGTTCTAACAAGTGCTGATCGACGTCACCGAGACGGCAGAGTTTTTCGATCTGGCGGTTTTTAAGCGCGGCATTGGGTTTGCCGTTGCGCTGCACCTGTACCGCTCGCGCCCATTCGACGCGCTCCCGCACTTGAGCGGTGCCTTCCACTGTTTCATCCGATTTGGCGCGCAGTTTGTCGCGCGGCACCTTGGGCACCTCGACGTGCATGTCTATGCGATCCAGCAGCGGGCCGGAGATGCGTCCCCTGTAACGCTGCACCTGTTCGGCGCTGCAATGGCAGCGCCCGCCGGGGTCGCCGAGATACCCGCACGGGCAGGGATTCATGGCCGCGATCAATTGAAAGTGTGCCGGAAACTCGGACTGCCGCGCAGCGCGCGAAATGGTGATGCGGCCGGATTCCAGCGGCTCGCGCAAGACTTCCAGCACCCGCCGGTCAAATTCCGGCAGTTCATCGAGGAACAACACACCGTGATGGGCGAGCGACACCTCGCCGGGTCGCGGCGTGCTGCCGCCGCCGACCAGGGCCACGCTCGAAGCGGTGTGGTGCGGCGCGCGAAACGGGCGTCTGCCCCAGTCGGCGACGGTGAAGCCCTGATCGCTCACCGAGGCGATGGCGGCGGCCTCGATCGCTTCCTGCTCGGTCATCACCGGCAAGATGCCCGACAGGCGGCTCGCCAGCATGGTCTTGCCGGTGCCGGGCGGGCCGAGCATGAGCAGGCTATGGCCGCCGGCGGCGGCGATCTCCAACGCGCGTTTGGCGTGCTGCTGGCCGCGCACCTCGGAAAGATCATCCGCAACGGCCGCATTGTTCAGACCTTTGTTTAGGATATGTGGCGCGAGTTGCATGCGGCCGGCGAGATGCGCGCACACGTCGAGCAGTTGGCGCGCGCCGAGCACGTTGACGCCCTCTACCAAGGCGGCCTCGTCGGCGTTCATCATCGGCACAATCAGCGAGCGGCCGGCCTCGCGTGTTTGCAACGCAACCGGCAACGCCCCGCGCACGCTGCGCAGTTCGCCGGTGAGCGCGAGCTCGCCGATGAATTCATAGTGGGCTAATTTTTCAGCGGGAAGTTGACCGGACGCGGCCAGTATCCCGAGCGCGATGGCGAGATCGAAGCGCCCGCCTTCTTTGGGCAGATCGGCGGGGGCGAGGGCGATGGTGATGCGACGGGCGGGAAATTCAAACTGCGCGTTGAGCAGCGCGCTGCGTACCCGGTCCTTGCTTTCCTTCACGGCCGCCTCGGGCAGACCGACGATGGACAGGCTCGGCAGGCCGCCGGACAGATGCACCTCCACCGTGACCAGCGGGGCCTCGATGCCGGCCTGGGCGCGGCTATAGACGACGGCTAAAGACATGGTGTGTGGTTACTTGCGTGTCTTCAACAACTCCGTCTCCAGCTCCGCCACCTGCTCCTCCAGTTTTTGTAATTTGGCGCGGCTGCGCGCCAGCACCTCGGCCTGCACGTCGAATTCCTCGCGCGTCACCAGATTGAGTTTGGCGAAACTTGCGTTAAGCGAGGCGCGCAGATTTTTTTCAACGTCATCCTGCAAGGTACGCATACCTGGAGGCAGCGCATCCAGGATGCCGCGCAGCAGTTCGTTGAGAGTTTGGGAGTTGACCATACCGCCTCCTTAATATGAATTATGAGATACAGTGTATGAAAAATCGCCGCTACACGCTATCGGGCAGAAACATTTAGCCGCTGTCTTCAATATAGGTAACGTGTCCCACCGCGCGCTTGAGTAATTCGCTGACCTTGGCGGGTGTTACGGCGGCAAGCTGTGCGCTGCGTTCTTGCAGACTCGGGTGCCGTTTGAGATAGATCGCCTCATGCGCCAGCCGCTCCATGACACTCTCCGGGTCGTCCGCCTCGATCAATAAGCCGGCGTGCAGGTGGCGTTGCGCGGTTTCCAGTTCGCCCGGCTCAGGGCCTGAGACGATGAGTTGTTGCAAGATGGCCTCGACGGCGCTGCGGCAGTCCTGAGCCTCCCGCGCATCACACGCCGTTTGTATGAACCAGAGCCCCGTGTCTGAATAGACCTCGTAGCGTGATTGAACATCGTAAACCAAGCCGCGCCGTTCACGCAGTTCCTGGAATAACCGTGAAGAAACACCTCCTGCGAGCAGGTGATTGGCGACCAGCAGGGCCGGAAAATCAGGATGATTGGCCGCCGGCGCAGGCATGATCCATAACAAGTGTCGTTGCTCGTCGCCGGTTGTTTCACGATGCATTCCAGGTGAGTGGCGAGGTGGTTGTTGGGCCGGCGCTGCGCCGGCCGGCAGCGCCGCGAGAGGCGCGCAGCGGTGTGCGAGTTCTGCATGGTCCATAGCGCCTGCCGCGACAACATAAAGCCGCTCGCCCGATAACTGCGCGGACCAATAATCACGCAGCGCCTGTGCGGTCGTTTGTTCGAGCGCCTCGCGCCGACCCAGCAACGGCCAGCCCATGGGGTGGCCGGGCCAAGCCAGGGCGACACCACGTTCTTCCAGTCTCTCGGCCGGCTGATCGGCGATCATCGCCATTTCCTGTAGCACCACATTGCGCTCGAGGGCGATATCCTGTTCAGTAAACGTCGGTGTGAGCAGCATGGAGATCAACAGTTCGAGTAATTCCGCTGCGTTTTCAGCCGGGACTAAACCGTGCAGCGCGGTCAATTCCCGGCCGGTATGGGCGTTGACCTGTCCCCCCATCGCCTCAAAACGCCGGGCCAGGGCCGCAGCGTCATGCTGTGCCGTGCCTTTGAACAGCAGATGTTCCAGCAGGTGCGCGTAGCCGCATTGCTCCGGCTGTTGATGTCGGCCGCCGTTCAGCCACCACAGGCCGATGGCGGTGCTCTGAGTAGCCATGGGGTAAGAGACAATCTGGACGCCGTTGGCGAGCCGGCTTTTTTGGATCAGCGGAGGACTCATGGTTCAGGCCTGACGCACCATGATAGCGCGTGCCTTGTTTGCCATGCACAGGATTTGTGCAAGCGGATACTTGTCAAGGCAGCCTGCGGTCTGGTATCCGCAAATCGAGGTCAGGCATAGAACTGTTAAAAAGCAGTTAGTTGGGCGCATTTGTTCAGGTGTAATTAAGCATCGCTGAATACATTTAGCAGTCTGGCACGGTAGTTGCCCTTGTTATAAGCCGAGGGGTCGAGCGTTACGCATCGTCCCACATTTTAACCAAGACAACTAGGGTTCCGGTCCCGGATGTGTGGGACGCTGGTCCGAGAGTTGTCGGCCCTCTGCTTAAACTCAGTCGGGGCTCCACGGCGGGATAAAAGCCCGGGAGATGCAGGACCTCTCGCGCCCGTTAACCCGAATGGAGGAGCACCGCTATGAGATCGTTACACCGTGTCTTGGTTGTTACGCTGCTGTTGTGTGTCCCGCTGATTCCACAGACCGCCTCCGCGTTGGTCAAGGTCGGCGTGAGCGACTGGCCCGGCTGGGTGGCCTGGTACGTCGCCGAACAGCAAGGCTACTTCAAGAAATACGGCGCCAAGGTCGAGCTGGTCTGGTTTCCCAATTACACCGACTCGATCCAGGCGCTCTCCGCCGGTAAGCTCGACGCCAATTCCCAGACCTGGAGCGACAGCATGGCCCCGCTCGCGGCCGGTATCCCCATCAAGTTTATTCTGGTAAACGACAATTCTGCGGGCAACGACGCCCTGATGGTCACGCCGGCGATTAAATCCTTCGCCGATCTCAAGGGTAAGACTATCGCCCTGGAGCAATTCAGCATCTCGCATTTCGTGCTGGTGACGGCGCTCGCCAAGAACGGCATGACCCCGGATGACGTGAAGGTCGTCAACCTCACCGCCGGTGACGCGGCCGCCGCGTTTTTAAGCGGGCGGGTGGACGCCGCCGTGGTGTGGAATCCGTGGGTCAACCAGATTCAGTTGAGCGGCAAGGGCCACGCCTTGTTTACGTCTAAAGATATGCCGGGTCTTATCCCCGATGCACTGGTCGCGCAGGAAAAGGCGATCGCCGACAAGGTCAAGCGCAAGGATTTTGTCGGGATGATTAAAGCCTGGTACGACACGGTCAAGTTCATCGAGGAGCATCCAGACGCCGCGGCCAAGATCATGTCCAAGGTGGTAGGCCTCGATGCCAAGCAGTATCAGACCTTCCTGCCCGGCACGCGTTTCTTTCGACAGGCGGATAATCTGGAGGCCTTCGGGGCGGCGAGTAATCCTAAATCACTGCTGGCCGTCGCGCCGACCATCGAAAAGTTTCTTAAGGACAATAAACTCCTGGAGGGAACCGTGGATTTTCCGAAGGGGCTGGATGACTCCCTACTAAAGGAAGCCATGACGCACTGAGCGGGTGCTGAACGGCCATCATGAAAGCCTGGCGCATACGCGGTGAATTGGCGCGCGGAACTTACCGCACCCTTGGGCTGATCGGCTTTGCCTTCCTGCTACTGGTCTGGGGCGGGCTCGCGGCAAGCGGCTGGTTCGAGAGCGTGTTTCTGCCCGGTCCGCTGGCGGTGCTGCGGCGCTTGGTGCTCTGGTTCACCCAGGCCGATTTGTTCGGCGACATCTGGATCAGCGTGTATCGGGTCATGGCGGGATTTTTATTTTCGCTGGTGATCGCGGTGCCATTGGGTCTTTTGATCGGAACCTTCAAACCGATCCAGGCCTTTTTCGAACCGCTGATCGAGTTCGCGCGTTATCTTCCGGCGGTGGCCTTTGTCCCGCTGGTGATGTTGTGGGTGGGTATAGACGAGGGCGCCAAGATCGCCATCATCTGGATCGGCACGTTTTTCCAGATGGTGCTGATGATCTCCGAGGACGTGCGGCGCGTGCCCATGACGCAGATCGAGGCGGCGCAGACCATGGGCGCCCGGCGCGGTGAAATTCTGACGCGAGTGGTGCTGAAATCGGCCATGCCCAATATCGTGGACACGCTGCGCGTCACCATGGGCTGGGCGTGGACCTATCTGGTGGTGGCGGAACTGGTCGCGGCCAATTCGGGGCTGGGCTACGCCATCCTCAAGGCACAGCGCTTTTTACAGACCGACAAAATCTTTGTGGGCATTTTATTGATCGGCTTAATTGGCTTTGTCCTCGATCAGTTGTTTCGGCTGCTGCATCGCAAGAGTTTTCCATGGTTACATCTTCGCTGACGGCGCTACGTCCCAAGATTAGTTTGCAATCTGTAGGCAAACAGTTCGGCCGCATCAGCGTGCTGGAGGATATTTGCCTGGAGGTCGGTGAAAACGAGTTCGTAACCGTGGTGGGGGCCTCGGGCTGCGGCAAGTCCACGCTGCTGCGCATCATTGCGGGCTTGGAGACATTGAGCGGCGGAGCGGTATTGATCAATGGAAAACCGGTCAGTGATCCCGGCCCGGAGCGCGGCATGGTGTTTCAGGACTACAGCCTCTATCCGTGGCTCAGCGTGATTGAGAACGTGCGCTTTTGCCGCCAGCTCAAGGCCCATCAAGATCCGGGCAATAGCCTCAAGGAAGTGCACGCAGCAATTGGCCGAAGCTATGCTTTGCTGGAACTGATGGGTCTACTGGAACGCAAAGACGCCTACCCTAATCAACTCTCCGGCGGGATGCGCCAGCGCGTCGCCATTGCGCGCGCGCTCATGTCGAGGCCGGAGGTGTTGCTGATGGATGAGCCATTCGGCGCGCTGGACGCGCAGACGCGCGAGGTCATGCATGATCTCATCCTGCATCTTTTCAACAAGGAACGCAGCACGATTTTGTTTGTCACCCACGATGTCGAGGAGGCGATTTATCTGGGACATCGGGTAGTGGTGCTGGCGCCCTTTCCAGGGCGGATAGACAGCATCCATACCGTACCGCTGCCGGCCGAGCGCAACGCCGACATGAAACTCACCCCGGCGTTTTTGGAGATCAAGAAGACGATATTGCAACGTATTCGCGCCACTTCAGGTGTTTACACCGATCAAGATGTTTTGCAACGTTTGACAGAATCCTTCACTCATTAACAGGAGAATCAAGATGCGCCTTCCGAAATCAGACAAACGCAGCGCCTTTGCGATGAGCGCCAAGACACGCGCGCATCATCCCCAGTTTGATAAACACCAACTGCAAGGTTGGAAGATGGCGCACAAAGAGGCCGAGCTGCCGAACAAGGCTTGGGAAGCGGAAGAGAAGCGCTGTCTGGAGTTGGGTTTGCCCGGCGCAGACAGTATCCAGGACAAGAGTATCCCGACCTTTGCGCGCGGCGAGTTGCCGCACTTCGCCGGCATCAACACCTTCATGAAGGCGCCTTATATCGAAGATGTGAAGGACGTCGGCAAGTTTGACGTCGCAGTGATGGGTGTGCCGTTCGATGGTGGT
>CAYUAZ010000007.1:13702-22762 GCA_964442865.1 uncultured Gammaproteobacteria bacterium | reverse complement strand
ACACCGCAGGGGACGCCCAAACTGTCAACGACCGGGGGCAATTTATCCCCAACAGCCGTTCAAAACTCCATCTGCTTACTCTTATGCAGCGCAACCTCAATCTTGTCCTGCAAGGCGCGCATCTTATTCCCGAAGACCTGAGAATAATCTTCTTTGCGCCCGCGCTGCTGAAGCAATTCATGCGCCATGTTCAAGGCGGCCATCACCGCGATGCGCTCCGTACCCACGACTTTACCACTGTCGCGGATCTCTTTCATTTTACTATGCAAGTAGTGGGCCGAATCCAGCAACGCCTCTTTCTCGTGCTCGGCGCACACCACATGGTATTCTTTTTCCAGAATATACACCGTAACCGGCGCGACGTCGCGGCTCATGCCCGCTGCTCCAGCAGCTTGAGCCGTTGGATCATGGTCTCGACGCGGGTCTGGCTCAGCGTCGTCTTCTCCTGTAGTTTTGCCCGTTCGGTCATCAGGGCACGCTGCTGCTTGCGCAGCGACGCATTCTCCTCACTGAGCCGCGCACAGGCGCGAAGCATCTCGTCTATGCGCGTCTCCAGTTTTTTGAGTTCCGATTCCGCCATGCTGATCTTTGCGTTGCCTTTCATAGCTGACATCTGCAATGTCATTCGGTGAATATATGTACCAATATAGAGCGGCATTCATGCAGCGTCAACCACTGGTGCGTTGGCCGAATGAATTCGGCCCTACCTAACCTTCAGCCCGCTATCGCTCACCTGCAAACTGAGCCGTCCCTCCACGATGCCCAGCAGATCATCGCCGACCAGCGCGCGACGCCAGCCGTGCAACGGTAGCGCATCCCGCCGCCCCAACACAATCTGTTCGAGATCCTTGCGTGTCGCAAGGCTGGTGGAACTTACCTTGCTCTCCTCGCTGCGCAGGCGCACAACCGCCATCAGCACATCGGCCAGAGCTGCTTGACTGCTGTCTAGCCGCGGTGGGGCCTGGAGTTCCGGCCATTGCTCTTTGGGTAACTGCGCCGCGCGCGCGATCAATTCCAGAAGCTCGGCCCCATGGCGCTGCGCGGCGCCCGCCTCCAGCCCGCGTATCTTGACCAGCCCCGCATCATCTTTCGGCATCTGACGCGCCAATTCAAACAAAATCTCGTCGGCAAGCAACCACTTACGCGGTTTGTTGGCCGTCTTGGCGCGTTCCTCACGCCAGACGGTCAAGGCCTGCAGGACTGCCAACTGGACGCCTTTCAAGAGATGCGCGTGATGAATCTTACGCCAGGCCAACTGCCCGGTCCCGGCGTAACGGCGACTGTCGGTGAGTTCGGCAAAATCCTCGCTCAGCCAGTCCAGCCGCCCCAGACGGGACAGCTCATCGCGCTGAGCATGGTAGATGTGGCCCAGATAGCGTACGTCATCGGCGGCGTAGATCACCTGCTCGGGGTCAAGCGGCCGCCGGCACCAATCGGTGCGGGTATGCGCCTTATCAAGCTGCACGTCGCACATCGCGCGCACCAGCGCCGCGTATCCGACCTGATCGCCGTGGCCCATCAGGGTCGCGGCGATCTGCGTATCGAAGACTGGCTGCGGCAACTCGCCGCGCAGGTCATAGAAGATCTCCAAATCCTGCCGCCCCGAATGCATAATCTTGACGAGCGTGGGATTATAGATCAGATCCAGCAACGGGCTGAGATCGGTAAGCGCAATCGGATCCACACAGGCGATGATGTCAGCGCTCGCCACCTGCAATAGACACAACTGCGCGTAATAGGTCTTCTCGCGCATGAACTCCGTGTCTATTGCCAGCCAACGGCTGTGCTGCAAGGCCTGACACAACGTAATCAGTTGTTGCGGTGTGTTAACGTAAAATTCTTGCATGATCGAGAAGGGGTTCCGGGGCGTACAATTGCGCCGCCATGGTATAGAATAAGCTGTTATGCCCCGAGAGTCACGGACGCACCCGCCGGAAGGTCATTCGCTTGCTGAAACTATTTAAGCTGTATGTGGACATCTGTCTGCTGCGCGCGGGCCCGCAAGACCTTCCCGCCACTCAATCCATGCTCGCCTTGTCGTTGCTCGCCTACACCGCGACGAGCATCGCTATCAGCGTCATGACACAGTCTTTTGGGAGCGCCATAGTATACGGGCTCGCGGATACCTTGACCCCCGCGGCGCTTACTTCTACCTTACTGGTGCTGCACCGTTTTCCCCAGCGCCTGACGCAAACCCTCTCCGCCCTCGCGGGAACGGGGGTGGTAATCGGGCTGTTCACCTTGCCGCTCGTGCTCCTCCAAAACGTCCCGCTGTTACTGCTGTTGCTGATCATGGTTTGGAGTTTGACGGTGATCGGCCACATCTTGCATCACGCGCTGAATGTGTCGCTGCCGATGGGCATCCTTGCCAGCACAGGCTATCTGCTGACCTCGCTCGCGCTGGCGTCGCTGCTGGCCACTGCCAGCCTGTAGCCATGCACCTGCACATCCTGGGTATCTGCGGCACCTTCATGGGCGGTATCGCGCGGCTGGCCCAGGAGCTGGGCCATCAGGTCAGCGGCTCGGACACCGACATCTATCCGCCCATGAGCACGCAGCTTGCGGACATGGGCATCACCCTCATGCAGGGCTACCAGCCCTCCCACCTCCAGCCGCACCCGGATTGCGTGGTGATCGGCAATGCCTTGTCGCGCGGCAACCGGGCGGTTGAATACGTGCTCGATCAGGGTTTGGTCTATACCTCGGGGCCGCAATGGCTGGCGGAACACGTGCTCAGCGACCGTTGGGTGCTGGCCGTCGCGGGCACCCACGGCAAAACCACCACCTCGGCGATGCTGGCCTGGATATTGGAGTATGCGGGGCTGCATCCCGGCTTTTTGATAGGCGGGGTGCCCAACAACTTCGATGTCTCGTCACGACTGGGCAAGATGCCATTCTTTGTGGTCGAGGCCGATGAATACGACACCGCCTTCTTCGACAAACGCTCGAAATTTGTCCATTATCGCCCCCGCACCGCCATTCTGAACAACCTTGAGTTCGATCATGCCGACATCTTCGCCGATCTTGCAGCCATTGAGCAGCAATTTCACCATTTCGTGCGGACTATCCCTGGGACTGGATTGATTGTCGCTAATGGCCGGGATGAGGCCATCAAGCGGGTGCTGGCACGCGGCTGCTGGACGCCGGTTGAGCCCTTTGCCGGTGAACAGGGCTGGAACTGCGGGCCACCCGCCACGGACGGCGGTTTTGAGGTCGCTTGGCAGGGCAAGATTCTAGGTAAAGTGACGTGGGAATTGCTCGGCGAGCACAACCAGCATAACGCCCTCGCCGCGATCGCCGCCGCCCGGCATGTGGGTGTTCCACCCGCGCAGGCCATCGCGGCGCTGGGGGAGTTCAAGAACGTAAAGCGCCGCATGGAGGTGCGTGCCGTGGTGAAAGGCATCACTATATACGATGACTTCGCTCACCACCCCACCGCGATTACCACAACCCTAGAGGGCCGTCGCCGCCGGGTCGGCGCGGCGCGCATCATCGCCGTACTCGAACCGCGCTCCAACACCATGCGTATGGGTGTGCACCGGGACACCCTGGCGCCCGCGCTCCGCCTCGCCGACAGCGTGATTTTTTACCAGCCCAAGAATCTCGGCTGGGATTTGGGCGCCGTCGCCGCCGCACTAGGTTCCAAAGCGCAGGTATTTGACTCCACATCCGCCATCGCTGATTATCTTGCCAACTCCGCGAGCGCGGGCGACCATGTCGTCATCATGAGCAACGGCGGCTTTGACGGCCTGCATGAAAAATTAATTGCCGCGTTGACCGCTGGCGACCCAACCGCATAAGCTCCGCCGGGTCGCATATTTCATTTGCTTCAGAGAGTTAAATGAGTGTTCTTGAAAAGCTAAAGCAGCAGGCTAAACGGCTTAAACAAGAGGTTTACGCCCTCTATCTCGCCGCCAAAGATCCCAGAACACCGTGGTATGCAAAACTTATGGTCGCATTCGTTGTAGCCTATGCCTTCAGTCCCATTGATCTCATTCCGGATTTCATCCCTATACTTGGGTACCTTGATGATCTGGTGTTAGTGCCGCTGGGTATTATGGCGGCAATAAAATTAGTCCCTGCCGATGTTTTAGCCGAGTGCAGGGCACAAGCGCATGTTGTGATGACACAAGGCAAGCCCGTAAACTACGTTGCTGCTGTAGTAATTGTTTGTATTTGGTTGGCAACAGCGGTCTTGATTGCCGTTTGGTCATTGCGTATGTTGGCGCCCTGAACACCCGATTGAAGAATTTCTGATATGACCGCCGCAGCCATCAGCCTTGCCATCACCGGCGCCTCCGGCGCCGCGTATAGTCTGCGCCTGCTCGAGTGCCTGCTCGGCGCGGGTAAGCAAGTGTATCTTATGGTCTCCGCGCCGGGTCAAATGGTCATCGCCATGGAGACCGATCTCAAACTCCCCAGCAAACCTACTGAAATGGCCGCACTGCTCAGCGCGCGTTATGCGGCGCAACCGGGTCAATTGCAGGTGTTCGGCAAGGAGGATTGGATGGCGCCGGTGGCGAGCGGCTCGAACGCCCCGGCGGCGATGGTGGTGTGCCCGTGCACGGCAGGCACCCTGGCCGCCATCGCCAATGGCATCAGCAACAATCTCATAGACCGCGCGGCGGACGTGATGCTCAAGGAGCGACGCAAACTGATTCTGGTGCCGCGCGAGACACCCTACTCGGTAATCCACCTCGAAAACATGTTGCGTCTCGCGCGCGCGGGGGCGCTGATTCTGCCCGCCAACCCCGGCTTTTACCATAACCCGCAGCGCATCGAAGACTTGGTGGATTTCGTGGTCGCACGTATCCTCGATCATCTGGAGATCGCACACACTCTGACGCCACGCTGGGGCGAACCCGCATCCGGCCTGGGTGAGTGAGCGCCTGCAACAAGCCATCAGCGTCTCACCCTTACTTTTTCTTGTTCGCCGGTACGACCTCTGGCTGTTGGGACCGCACCAACAGTATCTCGCCATTCCATCTGCCCGCAGGAACCGTGCTCAGCAGAGTACGCTGCACCTTTCGCGAGGAGAGACCACCGAGTGCGCCCTGCAATGAGTCGAGTAACCCATTGACCTCCGGCTCGGCGCGAGCGACGGTGAACAGGGGTAGCGGTGAGACCAGGTGCTCGCGCGTCACATTGCCCACCCATACTCCTGCGCCACCTTCACGCAATACTGTATCGGCATTCCACAACCGTAACACCAACCGCCGGTTGGCTTCTGGTGCAGGTTTTATCATCAGCAAGGTCTCATGACGCCCATCGTGCACCTTTGGCAACACCGGGAGTTGCGCAAGTTCAGGGCTGGGCGACAACCACAACAAAAACGTCGCGGGGCCGGATGCAGGCGGCACGCTCCACCCTTGCGTCTCCATGCGAGCCTGCAAGTCGGTCAGCGATCCCGCCCATTGCAAGGTCAGAGGTTGGCTTGGCTCACCGCGCAAATCTATACGATAGGCGGGCAGTTCTTGCCAGTCGCGCTGCCACCAGTCCTGCGCGCCGAGTGCGCGGACACTGTATTGCTGGCTATAGCTCTGCAGATCATGCTCATAGTGTTGAGCGATGTACCAGCCGACGCTGACGGCTAATGCCCCGGCCGCAGCAGTGATGATCGCCGATGTGCGTACCGGGGCGCCGGGGTGACGCCGGTAGCTTATTCCCAGCAACGCCGACCAGATCAGGGCCACGACCACGCCGACCAACAATTCCGTTAATCCCTGCGCGCCGAGATAAAGACGCGACAGCGCCACGGCAATCACTATCACGCTGGCCAACGTGTACGGTATCCAGCGCTGCGGCGCCGCCAGCTCCCGCGCAACCAGCACCGCCAGGAACCCGTACACCACCACGCTCATGTGGGCATGCGAGAACGGAATTGGGGTTGCGGCCGCGAACAGACCATTGACGCGCGGCGCCTGCAGAACGAGTTCGAGCGCCGCAACCAACACCACGCCGAACGCCACGGCGGCAAGCCAGTGCGCGGCGGCGTGCCGGTGGTGCTGCACAATCAAGCCTACTAATACGAACACTACGACAGCTCCCAGCACACGGCCGCTGCCCAGTTCACCGAGCAACACCATCACCTCATCGGCCCACGGTGTGCGCAGTCCCTGCATGATGTAGAACACGGCGGTATCCATATGCACCAGCGGCGTACCCACCAGCCCGGTTTCAAACAGGGCGAGGATACCCGTTACCAGCAGAATCAGCAGCGCCGCCCATATCAGCATGCCGCGCGCCTCCGGCCGTTGCGGGTCCACCAGCACGGCTGTGATTCCGCCCAACACAGAGTGCGAGCGGCTCCAGATCAGCAGCCGTGTCGCCATCACTTCCGCGCGCGGCTGCAGCAGACTCACCAGCCGCCGTACCAGCCACACGGTAAACCACAGCAGCAGAAGCACGATCACGACCAGCACCGCCAAACGCGAGGCCACTGCAGAGGCGAGACTGAGCGAGGCGCCGAAGATCACGCCGGGCAATATGTAGGCCGGCGACCAGGCCAGGGCCGAGAGCACATTCACCACGTAGAAACGTACCGGCGGCATGCCCAACATGCCGGCCACCACCGGGATGACTGGACGCACCGGACCCACGAAGCGGCCAAGCAACACGCTCTTGCCGCCGTGCCGATGAAAAAATGCCTCGCCGCGAATCAACATTTGCGGGTAGCGGCTGAACGGCCACATCTGCCGCAGCCGCTCATGATAATGGTAACCCAGCCAGTAACTGATCCCGTCACCCGCCACGGCCCCTGCCGCGGCAAGCCCCAGCGTCGTCCAAAGTTCCAACGCCCCGGCGGCGATCAACGCGCCCACGCCAAACATCACGATAGTGCCGGGAATAAAGAGGCCGACGAAGGCCAGCGACTCGGCCAGCGAGATCAGGAAGACCGCCGCCCCGGCCCAGTGCGGGTGCAGGGTGATCCACTCCAGCAGTGGGGCGAGATTAAGAAAATCCATATTTAGTTAATTTCGTAACTCAATCCGTGGCGTGCCAAGATGCAAAAGGGTTAAAATATTTCCAACACGAAAGTGTAAGGCTCATTTATTTCCGTCTTGGCGTCTTTGCGCGAGCATTTTAGCGATTGATAGCCAGCGGTGCGCGCGTCAACACATAAAGGACAATGGCCACGCACAACGTCAGCGCGCCGGAAATGACAAACGCTATAGCCATCCCAAAGAATTCCCACACCGCTCCAAACCATAGCGCACCCGGCAAGGCCAGCAGACCGACCGTCATATTATAAAGCCCAAACGCAGTGCCTTGAGCCCCCTTCCCGGCGAAATCGCCAATCACCGCACGTTCCGCGCCTTCCGTAGCGGCAGTCGAGGCGGCGTAGAGAAAAAACACGGCGATCACAGCCACCGGATGACTGACGAAGGGCAGGCCTATCAGCAACAACGCACGCGCGCTCCAGCCCGCCAACACCACAGGAACGCGCCCATGATGGTCAGACCAACGTCCGGTGGGTAAGGCGACCAAAGCGCGCACGGCGTGGGCAAAGGCCCACAGGATGGGAATCCAAAACATGGTAACGCCCTGCTGAACCAACCATAGAATGAGAAACGCATCCGGCACGGTCACCAGGGCGAGGCTCCCCGCAGTGATGACCATCGCGCGCAGTCTGGTATGCAGCAAAGACCACTGCAACGGAGGCGGTGTCACGCGGCGCTCGGCGGCGTGCGCGACGCGCAATCCAAACGCCAACAAAGCGACCGCCAATACCCCAGGGACTACTGAGGCCAAAAAAACCTGCTGCATGGTGAGTCCGTATGCGAGCAGGGCGCTCGCCAACAGCGGTCCGATGAACGTGCCCGTGTGATCCATGGTGCGATGCAGGCCGAAGGCCTGTCCGCGCTGATCGGCACTGACCGAGCCCGATACCAGCGCATCGCGCGGCGCGGTGCGCACGCCTTTGCCGAAACGGTCGGCAAAGCGCACCGCCATCCCTACCCCCCCACTGCCCGCCACACTCAGCAGAGGCCGCACCAGATTCGATAACGAATAACCGGCCACCGCCAGCGGCTTATGCCCCACGCCGCCGTCGCCGAGCCGGCCGGCCCATAGTTTAAGCAGGCTTGCGGTAGATTCGGCGACGCCTTCAATCAAGCCAAGAATGGCTGGCCCCGCACCGAGTGTGGCCGTCAGAAAAACGGGCAGCAACGGCATAATCATGTCGCTGGCCATGTCGTTTAATAGACTGACCGTGCCCAACAGAATAACGGCGGAGGGAAGTTTGCGCATATAAAAACAGATACAAGGGAAAAGATACAAGATACAAGGTAAAAAACCGTAGGCCTTTTTGGTTATCTCATATTTTCTTTTCTCTTGTATCTTGTATCTTGTATCTTTTCTCTGCCTTTATGAGCCCTCGGGTGCGCCTTATCATACACCTTGGCCAGGTGCTGAAAGTCGAGATGGGTGTAGATCTGGGTAGTGCTGATATCGGCATGGCCGAGCAGCTCCTGCACCGCGCGCAGGTCGCCGGACGATTCCAGCAGGTGGCTCGCAAAAGAATGCCGCAACTGATGCGGATGAACCGGCGTGTCCATCCCCTGCCGTTGGGACCACTCGCGCACCCGCAACTGCACTGCGCGGGCGCTCAGGCGTTTCCCATACCGTCCGACGAACATGGCGGGCTCGTCCTCTCTCGTATATTTGATGCGCTCCTTAAGCCAAGTCCGCAGCGCGCTACGGGCATAACGACCAATCGGTACGACACGCACCTTGTTGCCCTTGCCGGTGATGCGCACCGTGGCATCGGTGAGATCAATATCCCCCACATCCAACCCGACCAGCTCGGCCAGACGCAGGCCCGAGGAGTAACACAACTCCAGCAGCGCACGGTCGCGGCACGCCAGTCCGTCCATCGCTTTGATATCCAACAAGCGCGCCATTTGATCCACATCCAGGGTAGCCGGCAACCGGCGTCCCGACTTGGGCGCGAGTATGCCCAACGCCGGATTGTTAGCCAGCACCGCTTCGCGCAACAGGTAATTGTAAAACGCGCGCACCGCAGACAACCGCCGCCGCAGGCTGCGGCCGCCCAAACCG
>CAYUAZ010000007.1:0-13602 GCA_964442865.1 uncultured Gammaproteobacteria bacterium | reverse complement strand
GTAAAACGCGCGCACCGCAGACAACCGCCGCCGCAGGCTGCGGCCGCCCAAACCGTTGCGCTGGCCGCTGCTCACAAAGCCGCGTACCTGGTGGCCGGTCAAGGCGCGCCAGTCGGAAATACTCCCGGCATCGCAAAATTCAACCAGCTTTTCCAGATCGTGACGGTAGGCCTTTACTGTGTGGGGCGAGAGATTCCGCTCGTGGATGAGGTGATTGAAAAAACGCTCCAGCCAAATCTGTTCAGCGTCCCGCACGAGATTAGGTTAGATGTGGATGCAAGGCCCGGCTCAACAGCGCGGACAGATAGCTGAGAAATACCGTCCCCATCGCCGGGTGAAAACGTTCGCCGTTGTGACTGCCGATGGCAAGTAAGCCGTCACTCAGTGGAGAACCCTCCTGGCCACCCGGATGCAGCGGCAAAAGCACGGCGGAGGCGATGTCCTTGGCCTGCGCACCGAATAGATAATGCAATTGCGCGGGAGAGAGTCTGCCGCATACCGGCTTGCCGGCTTCCAGTATTTTTCTGAATATCTCCAGTTCCTCCGCATCACGCGCCACCCAGGCGGCGTTCACCAGCTCGGCGTCCTCCAGGGCGGCCGCGCCCTTCCCGAACAGGCGCAAGACGACAGCGTCTGCATTCAAATCGCTGCGCAACGTGTCGTACAAGGTATTGAAGATTTCACTCAGTGTGGCGCACCCCATCACAGCCACCGCAAAGCGTTGCAGACAATCATTGAGACGATCATTGTCGCGCGCGATCTGCACCAGATCGGCCAGCTCGCGGCGCACTTGGCGGTTCTGATCGCGCAACACTGCCACCTGACGCTCGATCAGCGATACTGCGCCGCCGCTTTCGTGCGGCACCACCAGATCGGCCAATAGATGCGTATGAGTGATGAAAAATTCAGGATGCGCCTGGAGGTACTCAATCACCTCCTTATCGCTCAACCCTTCCGCCAACCCATGTCTTTGTTGTGTGGTCATAATTCGATACTCCCCTCGAATACGCGGGCCGCCGGCCCGGTCATCCATACCGGCTCACTCGGCCCCTGCCAACTCACTAGCAACCTACCTCCCGGCAAATCTACCGCTACCATTTCGTCTAACCACCCTTGCCGTCGGCCCGCCACCACCGCGGCGCAGGCACCGGTTCCGCATGCCAGTGTCTCGCCCACACCGCGCTCATAAACGCGCAAACGAATGTGCGAGCGATCCACCACCTCCATGAATCCTACATTGACCCGTGCCGGAAAACTCGCGTGGGATTCCAGCAACGGCCCCAACTCGGCCACCGACGCACGGCTCGCATCCTCGACCCGCAACACCGCATGCGGATTGCCCATGGACACCACGCTCAAATCAACATTCCGGCCATTCACCGTAACAGCATAGCTCAATGATTCCGCTTCCGCCACAAAGGGGATGTCCTTTGGATGGGTGCGCGGCACGCCCATCTCCACGCTCACCTGCCCATCGGCTTCGATCCGGGGCCGGATGAGGCCGCACATCGTCTCCACCACCAGCTCGTTTTTGGCGGTCAATCCCCGGTCGCGCACGAAACGCGCAAAGCAGCGCGCGCCATTGCCGCACTGTTCCACCTCGCCGCCGTCGGCGTTATAAATGCGGTAGGAAAAATCCACTCCCGGCGAGCTTGGCCGCTCGATCAGCAACACCTGATCGCAACCGACGCCGAAGTGCCGGTCGGCGATAAACTTGACCTGCTCGGTACTCAGCGCAACCGGTTGCGAGATCGCATCAATGACGACAAAATCGTTACCCAGCCCGTGCATTTTTGTGAACTTGACTAACATGGTGGCTAGGTTACAGTGTACGTTCAGGAATGCAAGAGTTCACCCACTTCTCGGAGGTGCAACATGAACACACTGACACCCGAAATGGAAGCCCTTAAAGCTCGCCTAAAGGCCATGTGGATGGCTGGTGACTACGGAGTATTCGCCCAGTATCTTGAACCCGGTGCGCTGGAATTCTTTAAGCGCCTTCCGATTACCCCCGGCGTCCGCCTGCTTGACGTCGCGTGCGGCGCGGGTCAACTGGCCATCCCCGCCGCGCGCATCGACGCCATCGTGACCGGTGTGGACATTGCCGCGAACCTGGTTGAACAGGCGCGCGCACGCGCCAAGGCCGAGGGCCTGACCATCCAGTTTGACGAAGGTGATGTTGAAGACCTGCCTTACGGCGACGCCAGCTTCGATATAGTCATTAGCCTGATCGGCGCCATGTTCGCCCCCAGGCCAGACAAGGTAGCGCAGGAGCTGGCACGTGTCTGCCGTCCCGGCGGGCGCATTGTCATGGGCAATTGGACACCCACCGGATTCATCGGACAAATGTTCAAGCTCAACGCCACACACGTAGCCCCGCCTCCCGGCATGCCGCCGCCCGTGCTATGGGGCGATGAGAAGATCGTGCGCGAGCGCCTGCGCGCAGGCGTCACGGATTTAACCCTGACGCGCAGGCCCTACCACCTTAAATATCCGTTCCCGCCTGCGGAGGTCGTAGAATTTTATCGCACCTATTACGGCCCCACACAGCGCGCCTTTGCGGCACTCGACAGCAACGGCCAGGCGGCGTTGCGCCGGGACTTGGAAGACCTATGGTCACGGCACAACCGCGCTACGGACAACTCGACTCACGTCGAATCCGAATACCTCGAAGTCGTGGCAGTTCGCGGCTAGCCGGATGCTATCCGGCACGGAGATCGATATCTAGCCATGCCTCGGCGCAGCGAGTTCGTGGAGTTTGTCATCGAACACATGGCGTGTATCGGCAAACCACGCGCACGCGCCATGTTCGGCGGCTACGGCATTTATCTGGACGGCTGCATGTTTGCCATCGTCGTTGACGACAGACTGTACCTCAAAACAGACCCCACGACGCGCGCAGAGTTTGCGGCAAAAGGCTTAAGCCCCTTTACCTATGTTGCGCGCGGAAAAACCGTTGCCCTACAATACTTCGAAGCCCCGCCGGAAGTCTTCGAAGAGCCGGAGGTGATGTATCATTGGGCGCAAAAGGCTCACGCAGCTGCCCTAAGGACAAAAAAGCCTTATAGGCCGCTGTACTAAGCAGTCTGACATAATCCTCTTTTTAAAGGCATTCTAGAAAGGAGAAACCTATGAAGAAATTCGCGTTAGCCGTAGTGTTGGGTGGGCTGGTGTTATTTCTGTGGGGCTTTGTTTCGTGGGCCATATTGCCCTGGCATGAAAATGTCGCGCACAAGTTTAGTGACGAGGCCGCAGTGGCACAGGTGCTCAAGGCCAATGCGCCGGAGCAAGGCATCTATTATCTGCCCTTTGCGGAGGAAGATCACAGCCCGGGGGAACCGGCGGCGTTTGTCAATGTCTTGCCGCAAGGCTTCGATATGAACATGGACAAATTGATGGGCATCGGTCTGATAACGCAAATCATCTCGGCCTTTCTGGTATTTGTGTTGCTGCGCCAGACACGTGGCTTGAATTACATAGGCAAGGTGCTGTTTGTTGCACTGGTCGGCCTGATTATCGGCTTTGTGAGCCATGCACCGTATTGGAACTGGTTTGGATTTTCCACACCCTACATCATTGTCATTATTCTGGGTACTGTTATAGGCTGGACGCTGGCGGGTTTGGTCATGGCACGATTTGCCGAAGAAAAGCCGGCATAGCCTGCCGTATAGTGATGAGCTGGACGAACGGCAAATCGGGGGCGCCACATGGACGCTTGCCGCCTGGTGCGACTACACGGTGATTTTCGCAACTTCCGTCTCAACCGGATCAACGAACTGACGATGCTGGATGAAACCTTTCAAACTGAGCCGGGACGTACACTGGAAGATTTTTATCATAAGGTGTGCGAACCCGGCCCATCTCCTTTGAGCACATGAAAAAACGCTGCGCCTGGGTCAACTCAGACCCGCTCTACATTGATTATCACGATGATGAGTGGGGTGTCCCGGTGCATGACGACCGGTTGTTGTTTGAGTTTTTAATTCTGGAAGGTGCGCAAGCGGGCCTAAGCTGGCTCACCATCCTCAAAAAACGCGACAATTACCGCAAGGCATTCGATAATTTCGATGCGCGCAAAATCGCCCGCTACAACGCCGCCAAGCTGAAGAAGCTCTTGGTCGACCCAGGTATCGTGCGTAATCGCTTGAAGATCGCCGCTGCTGTGCAAAACGCCAAAGCTTTTTTGGCGGTACAAAACGAATTCGGCAGTTTCGACGCCTATATCTGGCAGTTCGTGGGTGGAAGGCAAACGATAAACCGCTGGAAAGTTCTGAAAGAAATCCCCGCCAAAACCGCCGAGTCCGACGTCATGAGCAAAGACCTGAAAAAGCGCGGCTTCAAATTCGTCGGCTCCACCATCTGCTACGCCTTCATGCAGGCCGTGGGGATGGTCAATGATCACACGGTAGATTGTTTTCTCTATAAAAAACCGTAGCGCATGCTACTTATGCCCGTTAGGAAAGGTATATGCCCGATCATGCGCAAATGGATTATCTACTGCGGCCCACTCGTGTTCCGGTACATCCACGCCCAGCTCCACCACATGGCCATCGGGATCCTGGACATAAAATCCGCGCGATACGGTGTGATCCACGACGCCGAGGATCTTCAACCCGGCGGCCTCGCAACGTTTATACAGTTCCGCTAACACCGCTTCATCGCTGACATCAAGACAGAAATGAAACAACCCCGTGCTCATCCTCCCGGGCGCCTCGGCCTGCTGACCTACTTCAACGAGCGCGAGATCATGATGGTGTCCCCCGGCGCGATAAAACCACATCCCCGGCCGTTCTCCGACGCGCTGCATGCCGAGTACTTCACGGTAAAAATAATCCGAGGCCATGAGACTTTGCACCTTCAACACCAGATGGTTGATTCCATTGAGCGCCACGGTTATCCTCCCGAAGTGACTTGTTGGATACTGAACCCACGCCGCACCCACCGATGCTGAAACGTTCCTACCACAAACTGAAAAATCATCCCTCGAAGGGCCTGCGTACCGGCGCCGGGGTATTGTTGATATTTGGCGGGCTGCTCGGCTTTCTGCCGGTATTGGGTTTTTGGATGGTTCCGTTAGGCGTTATGCTGCTATCGGTGGACTTCCACATCGCTCGCCGCCTGCGCCGTAAGGTCGAAGTATGGTGGGGGCGGCGCAGGACAAAATCCAAACGGTGAGCGGACAACGCAACATCATCATTGAATCAGCCAGCAGTCTTGCGCTCTCTCAGCGTCGCCAATATCAGTAGCGCGACGCCGGCCACGATGGCGGAATCCGCGACATTGAATGCCGGCCAGTGCCACTTTTGATAGTAGACATCGAGAAAATCCACGACATAGCCGAACCGTAGACGATCTATCACATTGCCCAGCGCCCCACCGAGAACCAGCGACAGTGCTGCGGCCTGCCACTTTTCCGTTGCGGGAAGACGTTTTATCCACACGATAAGCGCGACACTCACCACCAGGGCAATGCCGGTGAACAGCCAGCGTTGCCAACCTCCTGCGCCCGCCAAAAAACTGAATGCCGCGCCGGTGTTGTGCAGCAGCGTGATGCTGAAAAACGGCAGCACGGCCACCGACTCGTACAGACGCAGTATATCGCTGACCACATATTTGCTGAACTGATCGAGAACGACCACCAGCAACGACAGCCACAACCATTTAAGCATAATGTCTCGCTTCGCCTGGGCCTGTAACATTGGCGACGCATCTTGCGCAAATATCGGGATGCTCAGAGTGCGTGCCGACATCCTCGCGATGGTGCCAGCAGCGGACACATTTTTCATGTTTGGAAGGCATCACCCCGATCCACAGCCTGCCGCTGAGACTTGAGGCCGGTTCGGCATCGGCGGGGCGCACTTGGGCAAGGTGAACGCGGGCATAAGAAGTAATCAATACAAAGCGCAATTCGTCATCGAGACGGGTCAACGCAGCGCTTAGTTTCTCGTCACAGTAGAGATCCACTTCCGCATCCAGCGAGGAGCCAATGCTTCCTGCGGCGCGCAGCTTTTCAAGCTCACGCCCGACATCCTCACGCACGGCGCGGATTTGTTCCCAGAGATCCTTGTGTCTTTCCGCTTCCTCAGCAGGATAAACGCCTGGCAGGTCGTGCCAGCCGTCCAAAAAGACCGATGCACTTCTATCACCAGGGGCATGACGCCAGATCTCCTCTGCGGTAAAGCTCATAATGGGCGCAAGCCAGCGCACCATCGCTTCCAGCATGTAATGGATTGCGGTTTGCGCAGAGCGCCGCGGCCGACTGTTTTTCTGTGTGGTGTATTGGCGATCTTTGATGATGTCGAGATAAAAGCCACCCAAATCGAGCACACAGAAATTGTGCAGCTCCTGATAGATCCGGTGAAACTCAAAATCATCATAGGCCTTGATGATACCGGCATGCAGGGCTGCGGTCCGCGCCACCGCCCAACGGTCCAGGGCCACCATATCAACTGCCTCCACCTTGTCCTTGGCCGGATCAAAATCATTCAGGTTGGCCAATAAAAAGCGCAGCGTATTGCGAATGCGCCGATAAGAATCCGCCGTGCGTTTTAATATTTCGTCAGATACGTTCATCTCGTAACGATAATCGGCGGAGGCGATCCACAGGCGCAAAATGTCCGCCCCCAAGGCGCCGATGACCTTCTGCGGCGCCACCACGTTGCCTTTGGACTTGGACATCTTCTCGCCCTTGGCATCCACCGCAAAACCGTGGGTCAGTACCGACTTGTAAGGCGCATTACCGCGCATGGCGACCGAGGTCAGCAAGGACGACTGGAACCAGCCGCGATGCTGATCGGAGCCTTCCAGATATAAATCTGCAGGCACGCCACTCAACTCGGCACGCTGTTCCAGCACGCAGGCGTGCGTGACGCCGGAATCAAACCACACATCCAGCGTATCCGTGACCTTATCGTAGTGCGCCGCTTCGTCTCCCAACAACTCTTTGGGGACAAGGTCAAACCAGGCGTCTACACCTTCCTGCTCAACCCGTTTGGCAGCTTGCTCGATGAGCTTCCCGGTGTCGGGATGCAGTGCGCCGCTCTCTTTATGGACAAACAGCGCAATCGGCACACCCCAGGTGCGCTGCCGCGAGATACACCAATCGGGGCGTCCGGCCACCATGCCTTCGATGCGCGCCCGGCCCCAATCCGGCAGCCAGTGAGTCTGCTCAATCGCATACAAGGCCGCGCTGCGCAGACCTTTTTTTTCCATGCCGATAAACCACTGCGGCGTGGCCCGAAATATGATCGGCGTCTTGTGGCGCCAGCAGTGCGGGTAGCTATGGCGCAGCGCTTGGTTGTGCAACAGCGCGCCGCGCGTCTTTAGCATTTCGATCACCGCATCGTTGGCCTGCCAGACGTGCAGGCCGGCGAAGTACTGTGTGTTGGGTAAAAATTTACCATCACCACCCACTGGGTTGTCCACGGGCAAGCCGTAGCGCTGACCGACCACATAGTCATCCTGGCCATGCCCAGGCGCGGTATGCACGGCGCCTGTGCCGGCCTCGGCCGTGACGTGATCACCCAAAATGACCGGCACTTCGCGGTCATAAAACGGATGTTGTAACTTAATCCCTTCGAGATCCAGGCCACGCGCATACGCGACTACATGATAGTCATCCATCCCGTAGCGCAACATGACCTCTTTCATCAGTCGCTCCGCCAACACCAGGCGCTCGGGGCCGCGCTCACCAGCGCATTGCACGACCACATAATCGAACTCCGGATTGAGCGCCACGGCGTGATTGGCCGGCAAGGTCCACGGCGTGGTGGTCCAGATGACTACTGAGATGGGCCCTTTCCCTTCATGTTCCGGCACTAGCCGGCAGCGGCTCAACAAAGCCGCTTCGTCACACACGGCAAAGCGCACATCTACGGCGGGCGAAGTCTTGTCCTCGTATTCGACCTCGGCCTCGGCCAGCGCCGAACCGCAGTCCACGCACCAGTGCACCGGCTTGAAGCCTTTGTAGACATGACCGCTCTTGATTACCCGCCCGAGCGAACGAATGATGTCGGCCTCGAACTTGACGTCCATGGTGAGATAAGGATGCTCCCAATCGCCCACCACGCCGAGACGTTTGAAATCCTCGCGCTGACTGTTGACCTGAGTGGTCGCGTATTCACGGCAGGCCTTGCGAAAAGTTTTAGCGTCCACCTTAACGCCCGCCTTGCCGATTTTTTTCTCGACCATCAACTCGATGGGCAGGCCATGGCAATCCCAGCCCGGCACGTAAGGCGCGTCAAAACCGCTCAAGGTCTTGGCCTTGACGATTATATCCTTGAGCACCTTGTTGACCGCATGACCGATATGGATTTCGCCATTGGCGTAAGGCGGACCGTCGTGCAGGACAAACCTTTTGCGCCCGCGTCCGGTTTCACGCAGCTTGCCATACAGCCCGATCTCCTCCCAATGGCGCAAAACCTCCAACTCGCGCACCGGCAAATTCGCCTTCATCGGAAAATCGGTCTGCGGTAAATTTAGTGTGTCTTTGTAATCAGTCACTATAACCTCTTTCAAAAAGTAGCGAGTTACGAGTGGCTAGTCGCTAGGAACAGCACTGCTAGCTACTCGCTACTCGCTACTAGCTACTCGCTACTGTATTTCTGAAATACTCCCGCGTCTGTTCGCAATCCCCGGCTATCGCGTCTTTCAGTTCGCCCAACGAATCGTAACGCACCTCATCGCGCAGCTTGTGCAGAAACTCCACCTGCACATAGCGCCCGTAGATGTCCTGATTAAAATCGAGCAGATGGACCTCCAGCAGGCAGCGCGTCCCACTCAGCGTCGGCCGTGTGCCGACGTTGGCGGCGCCGGGCACAGGCTCATGATCGAGCCCGAACATCTCCACCACAAACACGCCCTGCAACGGCGACGTTTTGCGGTGCAAGTGAATGTTCGCCGTCGGAAATCCGAGCTTGCCGCCCAGTTTATCACCGTGCGCCACGCGGCCGGACATCCGGTAAGGTCTGCCCAGCAATTTTTCTGCGGCGCTCAGATCTCCCGCCGCCAGCGCCTCCCGGATGCGCGTGCTGCTCACCCGGACGGTGTCCACGCTGAAGCTGTGCATATTGACCACTTGAAAGCCATGCCGCTCACCCGCTGCTTGCAGCATGGCGAAGTCGCCGCGCCGGGAGTGGCCAAAACGAAAATCGTCGCCGACCACCAGATAGCGCACCCCCAGCCCCTCGATCAGCAGCTTCTGGATAAAGTCCTGCGCCTCCATAGCGGCCAGCTTCTCATCGAAGCGCAAGCACACTACGCGGTCCACCGAGTAGCGCCGCAAGGCCTGCATCTTTTCCCGGAAGCGCGTCAGCCGGGCCGGGCTCTGGCTATGGACAAAAAACTCGCGTGGCTGCGGCTCAAAAGTCACCACTACCGAAGGCAGTTTTAATTCTTCAGATTTCTCGGCCAGTTGCCCCAACACCGCCTGATGACCGAGATGCACCCCGTCAAAGTTGCCGATAGTGGCGACGCAGCCGTAATGACGGGGCCGCAGATTATAAAACCCCCGGATAAGCTCCATGTGATCCCGTTGCTTCCAAAGCGCACATTGTAATAGAGTTCACTGTGTATCAGTGCCCCGGTCTCGCCAGCAGCGGCTTAAAACGCACACCGGTCAACCACAAACTCATGAGGTACACCAAAGCCCCCGCAGCGACGAGCAGCAGCAGGTTCCAACTGCGGGTGAACGCCGACCAGCGCAGCCATTGCGACCAATCCCCCATACCGAACCATAATGCCGCCGCCATCACCAGATTGGCGAATCCTACTCGCAGCAGGAAGCCGCTCCAACCCGGCGCAACATGGAAGGTCCCACTGCGGCGCAGGGCACGGTACAACAGCCCTGCATTGAGAGCGGCCGCAAGCGCGGTCGCTAGGGCCAGGCTGGCATGCTGGAACGGCAACACGGACTTTAAGGGAAATACCAGAGTCACGCCGATCACCGTATTCGCTACCAGAGCGATCACACCGATGCGTACCGGCGTGCGAGTGTCCTGGCGCGCGTAAAAGGCCGGGGCCAGCACCTTGATAAGAATATAGGCCAGCAGGCCCGCCGCGAAGGCCATCAAGCTGTAGCTCGACATCACCACATCATGCGCGCCAAACTCGCCATAGTGGAACAGCGTGGTGAGCAGCGGGCCGGCCAATAACGTCAGCCCCACGGTCGCCGGCAATCCGATCAATACCACCCAGCGCAATGCCCAATCCAGAGTAAGCGAGAACTCTCCCGTCGCGCCTGATCCGGAACCAGCGTGATTGTTACCGGCATCCTTGGTGTAGGTCTGCGCCAGATTGGGCAGCAATACCGTCGCCAGCGCAATACCAAACACGCCCAGCGGAAACTCCACCAGACGGTCCGAGTAATACAACCACGACACGCTGCCCGCCACCAGGTAAGAGGCTATTACTGTGTCCACCAGCAAATTAATCTGCGTCACCGACACGCCGAATATCGCGGGCAACATCAGCTTGATAATGCGCCGCACACCTTCGTCTCGCCAGCCCCAACGCCAACGCGGCAACAGCCGCAACCGGTGCAGATACGGCAACTGAAACAAGAGCTGCATCAAACCGCCAATAAACACACCCCAGGCGAGCGCGGTCACTGGATGTTCGAGGTGCGGCGCCAGCCAGATCGCGCAACCGATCATGGCGAGATTCAGGAACACCGGAGTAAAGGCCGGCACACCGAAGCGGCCATAGGTGTTCAAGATCGCGCCGCTCATCGCCGCCAGCGAAACAAACAACAGATAAGGGAAGGTGATACGCAGCATCGTCACCGTTAAATCATAGCGATCCGCCTCGTCCAGAAAGCCGGGGGCGAAGATCACCACCAGCAACGGCGCGGCGACCACCCCGATCAGGGTGACGCCGAACAACACCAGGCCCAGCACCCCCGTGACGTGATCGGCCAGCAAGCGCACCTCTTCATGGGCACGCTGCTCCTTATATTCCGCCAGCACCGGCACAAAGGCCTGCGAAAACGCCCCCTCTGCAAACAGCCGCCGCCAGAAATTAGGGATACGGAAGGCGACAAAAAAGGCGTCCGCGCCGCTCCCCGCGCCGAACAGGCGCGCGATCACCATGTCGCGGACAAAGCCCAACACACGCGAAATTAGGGTCATAGAACCCACTAAAGCAGTGGATTTGAGGAGATGTCGGCTCAGCGTAATACTCCATTGGGGAACTACTAATGCGGCTGGATCTCCGCCCAGCCTTGCTAAGTCATTATTATCTCAGAATTTAGCCTGGCCCCGCACAACCTTAATGCCAGCCAGAGCGCGGTTGGCATAGGTTACTCTAACTTTGACAGGGAAGGCCAAAATTGGGATAATAACCAGCTTATTGGCAAGCAATTTTGGGAGTTACACCTTGGCTAACACCGCACAAGCAAAAAAGCGCGCGCGTCAGGCGGAAAAACATCGCCAACATAATGTCGCCCTGCGCTCTATGGTACGCACCACCATCAAAAAAGTCGTCAATGCCATCGCTGGCGGCGACAAGGTCCAAGCTGCGGCCGCCTACAAAGCCTCCGTGCCCTCTATAGACAGCATGGCTCGCAAAGGCCTCATCTCCAAAAACAAGGCTGCCCGCCACAAGAGCAGACTAAACAGCCACGTTCGTAGTCTGACCGCAGGTTAGGGCTACCGGGCTCCTCGCCACGGCGAGCTTGGCCTTGGTCTCGGCCTGCATCACCTCAAAGTTTCCGCTTCCTTCAGCCTTTTCAGATAGGCTTCGATCCTTCGGGCATTCGTGCCCAAGTCGCTCACCCCGACCCGCGACACGGAGCGCACATCCACCCGGCTGCCCTGCTCCGCCGGGGTGATGCGTATCACCACATCATCCTTGAACCCGAACCAGCGCGTCGTGGCGGTCGCCTCGATACGTCCTGCGCCGGGATTTTCATCCACGATCAACCACCCCATCGCCCGCGCGGCGCTCAAGGCATGCTGAAAGGCCTGGCCGGGCGGCATACTCAGCAACAGCGGCACGATGTGCGGATAGGCCTTGGCCTGTAAAGCGGCAACTTCCGGCCCGGCATACTGCGCCGAATTGCGCGCATTTTTGCGTAGCGGCAATACCGCCACAAACTGCGGAGGATTTTGCGTATCGGTCGTAATATCGTGGATGGGCGGCACCTGGCTCGCGGTGCGCAGCCAGCTAAGCGGCGCCAGAACAACCGCAAGCGCAATCACCAGTCCGGCCCCCGCCCATGCCCACCCACACCGGCGTCCCGCCTTATACCCCAGCAAGAGACCCGCGAGTGACAGCAAAATAGCCGCAATACCGGCATAGACCGCCCACTTGAGAAATACAAAACCGGCTCCAAACTCCCACCACCCCCAGCGCGTTCCCAGCCCGGACAACAACGCCGTCAGTGCCCCGCTCAACGCCAGCCAAAAGGCTGCAATAGCCACGTACCGGTAGGGTTTGCGCTGACCTTGAGAACCGCTTTCTACCTGCCCCATAGACGCACCCAATCTCCGCTTGCAGCCAAAGACACTATCTAACTCCAACAGCGGCCAAAATACAAACGAAATGCAGAATCAGTATAATGGTAGCGTCACCCTTCCAGCGTCACGATGCGCATGCGCAATACACAGACTACCAAGCAAACAAACCCCCTCTGGCGAAGAGTACTGATTATTTCGTTAATACTGGTAGCCGCCGGCATTCTAATCAGCCTGCTGCCGCGCGGCTACTCGCGCGACCTCTCGCAGATCGGTAAGGCCGGCAATGTAGTGGTGCAGATCCACGACCATAACCAGGTCTCCAGCCAATTGCTCATGGACCAAATCAACAAAGTGAGGAGTCGCTATGAGGGGCGCGTGACCTTTCTGGTGGCGGATATATACACCGAGGAGGGTAAGACATTTGCCGATAAACTGGATTTTCACAGCGCGGCACTGGTTTTTTTCGCCCCCAACGGCAACCAGCTAACGGCCCTTTACGGTCAGCAGGATGCGGAAACCATTAGCAAGACCTTGGACGAAGCGTTTCGTTACTAAAGCCCCTGTAAGACGCATCTTACAGGGGCTCCCCCGGTCTTCAGTGCCCAATAGACGCGGCTTTATTTTCGCCGGTGAGCTCTGCGACGAGCAGCTCTGAGAATTTTTCATAAAGCCAGTTCATCCGGGTATCGTCTTGCCCTCCGCCGAAGCCACCCAAGGCATAAGAGGCTGACACCTCAAACTTATTGACCGGTTTATTCCCCGAACCCTGGATCTCCACATTGCCAACGATTCGATCATCACCTGCCATAAAGCCCCACATGATCGCATTAAATGTCGAACGTACCCGCACATCCGTAATAGTCACTTTCAAATTACTCTGAGCGGAATTACTCATCAAGCCCTTATTCTCCAACCGGCGCTTCACCATGGCGCTCAGTGCATCGGGGCTGAATTTTATATTATCCTCGAGCTTACCTTTTACTTCCGGCGATAGATCAAACGTCACGCCACTGAATTTTTGCGTCGCATAGGCTTGGGCAGCTGTAGGTTTGGCATCATTTTCCGCTCGTTTAACTGTGCCCGCGCAGGCGCCTAGAGCATTTTTGATTCAAGTGCATACATATCCGGAAGATGCAAAGTAGTTTTT
>CAYUAZ010000006.1:0-23866 GCA_964442865.1 uncultured Gammaproteobacteria bacterium | reverse complement strand
GGTTGCAGGGTGAGAACGAGTGCCAGGGCATGACGCCGCTCCCGCACGGGGAGGGCGGTGCCGATTCCATTACCAAGGGCCCGCTGGATAACTTGTCCCCTATTCTCAACCAGCAGGCGCGCCTCGGCAAGATTGATCAGCTGTTCGGCGGCAAGAACGGTGTCGAGCGCACCATCCAGATCCTGTGCCGGCGCCGCAAGAACAATCCCCTCTACGTCGGCGAGGCCGGCGTGGGCAAGACCGCCATCGCCGAGGGCCTCGCCAAGATGATCGTGGACGGGCAGGTGCCCGAGGTGCTGAAGGACAGCACTATTTATGCGCTGGATCTGGGCGCGTTGCTGGCCGGCACCAAGTATCGCGGTGATTTCGAGAAGCGCCTCAAGGCGGTGCTGAATCAATTACAAAAGGAACGCGGCGCGATCCTGTTCATAGACGAGATCCACACCATCATCGGCGCGGGTTCCGCCTCTGGCGGCGTGATGGACGCCTCCAATCTTATCAAGCCCGCGCTCGCCTCCGGCGAGTTGCGCTGCATCGGCTCCACCACCTATCAGGAATACCGCGGTATCTTCGAGAAAGATCGCGCGCTGTCCCGGCGCTTCCAGAAGATTGATATCACCGAGCCTTCGGTGGAAGAGACCGTCGCCATCTTGCAGGGATTGCGCTCGCGCTTCGAGGAATACCACAAAGTGGCGTATTCCCAGGAGTCGCTGCGCACTGCGGTCGAGTTGTCGCATCGCTACATCAACGACCGGCACCTGCCCGACAAGGCGATAGACGTGATAGACGAGGCCGGCGCCAACCAGAGCATCCTGCCGCCCGAACAGCGGGTGGAGACCATTGGAATAGACGAGGTAGAGAGCGTGGTGGCCAAGATGGCGCGCATCCCCCTGAAGAGCGTGTCCAGCTCCGACAAAGATACGCTGCGCAATCTGGAGCGCAACCTCAAGATGGTGGTGTTCGGCCAGGATGAGGCCATCCATGCGCTGGCAGCAAGCATCAAAATGCTGCGCTCGGGCCTCGGCAATACCCAGCGGCCGATCGGCTCGTTCCTGTTTTCCGGCCCCACCGGCGTCGGCAAGACCGAGGTTACCCGCCAGTTGGCGCGCATCATGGGCATCGAATTGATCCGCTACGACATGTCGGAGTACATGGAACGCCACACCGTGTCGCGCCTGATTGGCGCACCGCCGGGCTACGTCGGCTTCGATCAGGGCGGGTTGCTCACCGAGGCCATCACCAAGCACCCGCACGCGGTGTTGCTGCTCGACGAAATCGAAAAGGCGCACCCCGATGTGTTCAATCTGCTCTTGCAGGTGATGGACCACGGCACCCTCACCGACAACAACGGCCGCAAGGCCGATTTCCGCAACGTAGTGATCGTGATGACCACCAACGCCGGCGCCGAGCAGATGAGCCGCTCCTCCATCGGCTTCACCAAGCAGGATCACAGCGGCGACAGCATGGAGGTCATCAAGCGCAGCTTCTCACCGGAATTCCGCAATCGCCTGGACGCCATCATCCAGTTCAAGACGCTCGACAGCGCGACCATTGCCCATGTAGTGGACAAGTTCATCGCCGAACTGGAGGTCCAATTACTGGAGAAAAACGTCACCCTGGAGCTGACCTCCAAGGCCCGCACCTGGCTCGCCGAGCACGGCTTCGACCCCGCCATGGGCGCGCGGCCGATGACACGCCTGATTCAGGAAAACATCAAGCGGCCGCTTGCCGAGGAGCTGCTATTCGGCAAACTCGCCGCAGGCGGACATGTGCAGGTGGACGAAACGGACGGCAAGCTGAGTTTCGCCATCGAAGAAAGCCAGGATCAGAAAGACCCGCAGCTTGAGGTGGAGTAACTCTGACAAGTAGGGCCGAATTTATTCGGCCGTGGCTGGGCTTATCACCGCGCCCGGAACGAGATGCGGCCTTTGGTAAGATCGTAAGGAGTCAACTGCACGGTGACCTTGTCGCCGGTCAGGATGCGGATATAGTGTTTGCGCATCTTCCCCGAGATGTGCGCGGTGACGATGTGGCCGTTTTCGAGCTGGACTCGAAACATGGTATTGGGCAGGGTCTCGATGACCGTGCCTTCCATTTCAATGTGTTCTTCTTTTGCCATCAGTGCTTGCGCCCAACAATATAATTGACCATTATACCATCAGGGCGTCAATTTTTGACGTACAGGGATGTACTAATGTCGCAGGAGGCAGGACGCCGTGAGCGACCCTCACTGCGCGACCAATGTCCGTGACGGAATGTCTCCAGCGGATGGTACTCATCTTTGTAGCTCATCTTGCGGCACTCCTTGATCCAGTAGCCGAGATAAACCCATGGCAAGCCTAGCCGCTGGGCCTCGTGGATCTGCCAGAGGATGGAGTAACGACCGAGGCTGCGCGCCGGCTGATCGGGATCGTAAAAGGTGTATACCGCCGACAAGCCTTGTTCGAGGCGGTCGGTCACCGCCACCGCCAGCAGTTGTTCGCCGCTGCGAAATTCATAGAGCAGGGTATCCAGCCCGGCACAGAGTAAAAAACTTTGATACTGCTCGGGGGCGGTGCCGTCCATCCCGCCGCCGGGGTGGCGGCTGGCCAGATAGCGCTGATAAAGATGGAAGTGGTCTTCCCGGTAGTGACCGTCCACGACCCGTACCGTGAGATCCTGGTTGCGCCGCCAGGTGCGGAGTTGATTGCGCTTGGGTTGGAATTCAGCGGCGGGGATGCGCACCGGGATACAGGCCTCGCAGCCATGGCAATGCGGGCGGTACAGATATTCACCGCTGCGCCGGAAGCCGTGATCTATCAGCCGGCTGTACAGGGCAGTGCTGATCGGTTGATAGGGATCGGCGTAGAGCGTCCCGGCCATGCGGCCGGGGAGATAATTGCAGGGGTGCGGCCCGGCGAGATAAAAGTCCAGTGCGTGAATATCGGGCTGCGCCGCCGCGCCCCGAAGCTGAGACGTGGGTTCAGCCATGACATTGCCATCCAGCGCCGCTGCCGGGCTGGTCTATCCAGCGGGTCAGCAAGCTGATGAACTCGCTTCTGGGGATCAGCTCCGCACCCAGGCTTGCCAGGTGGTCGTTGTAGACCTGGCAGTCTATCAGACCGTATCCCCAGCTCTCCAAGTTCCGGGCGAGATGCACCAATGCGATTTTGGAGGCATCGGCGCTGTGGCTGAACATGGATTCGCCGAAAAATACCTTTCCTAGCGCAACGCCGTAAAGTCCGCCAACCAGGCGGCCGCTGTCCCAGGCTTCGACGGAATGAGCATAACCGCGGGTGTGAAGTTCGCTGTAGGCTTCAATCATGGCGGCAGTAATCCAGGTGCCCGATGCGCCCTTGCGCGGCGCGGCGCAAGCCTCCATCACGGCCCGAAATGCCTGATCCAGCGTAATCCGGTAACGGCCTTGCCGGAGAGTCTTGGCGAGGCTGCGCGAGATCTTCAAGCGCGACGGGAACAACACCGCGCGCGGATCGGGCGACCACCACAGTATCAGCTGCCCTTCGTCATACCAAGGAAAGATTCCGCTGCGATAGGCCTCAAGCAGGCGCTCGGGGCGCAAATCACCGCCCAACGCCAGCAGCCCGTCGGGCTCGCGCAAGGCCAGATTCACGTCAGGGAATTTCTGGTCCTCTGCGCTGAGCCAACAAGGGATGGTTACCCGTTCATCCATAACAGCGTTCATGGGCATTGCCTGTAAGGCGTGTGTTCGCCGAGTTCGTTCATATAATACGCCATGTTGTCCTGCTCGTGGTTGAGGAACTCCGCGACGGCGCTGCTGAAGGCGGGGTGGCTCAGCCAGTGCGCCGACCAGGTGGGCGTAGGCAGAAAGCCGCGGCTGAGTTTGTGTTCGCCCTGCGCGCCGGCCTCGAAGCGTTGCAGGCCCTGGGCGATGCAGTACTCGATGGCGGCGTAATAACAGACCTCGAAGTGCAGACTGTGAAATTCCTCGCTGCAACCCCAGTGCCGTCCGTACAGGGTGTCCGTGCCGCGCAGGTTAAAGGCCCCCGCGACGTAGCGGCCTTGATGCTTGGCCAGCACCAGCACCACGTTATCGGCCATCGTCTGTCCGATCTCCTGAAAAAATCCCAGGCTCAAAGAGGCTATACCGCCGCGCTTGAGAAAGGTTGAGCTATAGAAGCGGTGAAAAATTCCCCACTGCTCGGCGGAGATTTGCCGGCCGTTCAATACCTCGATCTCGATGTCCGCCTCACGCACAAAGCGCCGCTCGCGCTTGATCTTTTTGCGTTTCTCGGCGGTGAAGAGCGCGAGAAAATCGTCGAAATCGGAATAATTTTGATTGTGCCAATGGAACTGACAGCCGGTCCTGCGCATCAGGCCGTGGGCTTCGAGCCGCCGGGTGTCCTGTTCGGTAGTAAACAGCCAATGCAGCGAAGAAACCTTGAGCCGCTGCGCGTGTTCGAGTGCACCTGCAATGAGTGCGTCTGCAATCTGTGGCGCATCATCGGCAAGCAGCAGGCGCGGCCCGGTGGCGGGGGTGTAAGGCACGGCCACCACCAGCTTGGGGTAGTAGCGCAACCCGCTGCGCCGGTAGGCGTCGGCCCAGGCCCAGTCGAAGACAAATTCGCCGTAGGAATTATCCTTCAGGTACATCGGTACGGCGCCAACCAGCCGGCCTTGCTCAAAAGCGGCGAGGTGTTGTGGAATCCAGCCCGCTGCCACGCCCACGCAACCATGGCGCTCCAAGGCGACGAGAAATTCGTGGCGCAGAAATGGGTTGGCCGCTCCCGCCAGGTTGTTCCAGCCGGCGGCCGGGAAGTCATCGAGACTGCTGAGGACGGTAAGCGTCATATTCACTTCGACCATGCCGAGGCGAAATAGTCTCCGGCCTTGTCCGTTTCAATGGCCAGTAGCCGTAAAACTCCAGATCTTCCCCTCCGCAGGCCACACGCCGCGCTCGATCACTTTGCTATTCTCAAACACAAGATAACTCTCTTTCCCATAATGCGGAAGCGGGCGGATGAGCGCCTGCAACGCCTCGGTGTTCGCCACGGAGATGACCACGATGATCTTGCCGTTGTTCTGCTTGGCGGCCCAAACGCGGGCGCTGCCTTTGGTGGTGAGTTGTGCCGGGACGGTGGGGAGCTGATGTTTTTGCAGGAAGACGGCGATCTCGTCATGGGTTCCAATCACCAGCAGCGGATCGGGGGGAGGTGTGGTACTGGCATCTGTAATGCGCGGACCGCTGTCGAGCAGTTTTGCCGCGAGTTCGGCGGCTGTTTTATGCAGTGCGGAATCGTGTCCGGCAACCACCGTGAGTGTCGCGGGATCAGTCATCACCTGACGCAGCAGCGGCGGCATCTCGGCGTCGGTGATGCGCCGGAACAGCCTAAGGTCGGGATCAATGCTGAGCGTCAAGGGTTGCTCGTCGAGTTCTAGCGTGTAGCTTTGCTCGGTATCGTTAAGTGCCAGGATTTTTTCGGTGTTGCCATTAGCAGTCTTGATCTGAATGGGGACGCGCAGTGTGTAGGTCGGTGTGGGCTGGCTAAGAGTGAACGAGGCAAAGTAATGGCCCGCGCTGCCGGGTTTGAGCTTGAGGTCGCGCGCGGTTAGTAACGGGGCGCCTGCGCGCTCAAGCCACTGTTCAAAAAATGTATCCAGTTTTTTCCCGGAGTTGTTCTCAAAGGCGTGTTGCAGATCTTTCCAGCTCGCGCTTTGAAACTGTTTTTTCTTCCAAAAATTGCGTAGCGCCTGGTCGAAGGCAGGTTTGCCTAGCCAGTCGCGCAGCATCAAAAAAATATACGCCGATTTGTGATAGCCGACGATCTCCGAGGTGTTGTGGCTGCGCGAGGTGAATTGGTGCAACGGCTGATCCTGCCCCAGCGGGATGGAGGCGAAGTCGCGCAGCCATTGCAGACGCATGGCGCGCGCGGCGTCTGGACCTTCCTGCTCCTTGTAGGCGTAGTCGGCCATGAAGGTGGTAAGACCCTCGCCCCAGTTGCCGTGAGTCAGATCTATGTACACCCCGTTTCCCCACCAGTTGTGCAGGATTTCGTGTCCCAGCGAGGTGGTGCGGATGAAGGGCAGGCGCAAGACGTTGATGCCGAGGTAGGTGAGGGTGGGCATGCCGAACCCGGTGGGCAAGGGACTGGAGACAATGCTGAATTCGCTATATGGGTAGGGGCCTATGGTGTTTTTATAGAGATCGAGGTAGGCGCTGATCGAGTTGAGGTAATCGTCCGCCAGTTCCGTAATCTCGGGATGAAAATAAGTGCGCAGGCGCAGACCATTATGCATGATCTCTTTGATCTGGTATGGACCGGCCAGCAGATCTATTCCTTCCGCAGGGCGAGTGAACTCGAAGCGGGCGCGGTAGCGGTTCTGCGCGTGTTCCTCTTTAAGCAGTCGGCCGGGCGCCAGGCCGCGTTGGGTTTCGGGGAGATCCAGGTCGAGCGTATAGGTGAAGCTGTCGGCGTCAAAGCTGGCATACCATGCGGGCTGATAGCCAGAGGCAGGGAGATAGGTGCCTTGAGTATCCGCCATGGCGGGGATGAAACCCAGCACCTGACGATCATCGAGACGGGTATCGAGTGGCTGCAGTCGGCCGTGATAGTGGAGCTCTACGGTGTGCCGGGAGCTGGCGCCGGCAAGATCAAGCTCCCACAGGGCGCTGCTTTGAGATGTCTCGCTGGGTGTTAGTGGAAATTCCTTGCCGTCCACCATCAAGCGGGTAACTGTGAACATTGCGCCTAAGGCAAAACGAATAGTTCCTCGGGCATTGAAGCTGACGCGGTCCTCCGCGCTAAGCTCCTGGCTGGCCGGCTCCAGGCGCAGCCTGAGGTCATGGTGCAGAGCAGTGACTTTGGGTGCGGCCCCCAAAACTCCGGCGCACGAGACCGTGGTCTGAAGGAGGATACCCAGGCTGAAGCATTGCAGCCATCTCATGGCTGTGCGGGGAATTTGGCGACGATTTCGAACTCATGCCCTTCGCGGCTCAAGGTAATGGGTAGCCAGGCGCCGGGTGCCTGTCGCTGCACGATGTCGCTGACATCGGAGGGCAGTTTGATCTTCACCCCCGCGACCTCGATCAACAGATCATTGGCGATCAGCCCGGCAGCGTCAGCCACGCTGCCCTCCAGGACCTTGGCGATGCGCACCTTGCCCGGCACACCTTCCAGCACGATTCCGAGTCGCGGTTTGGGGGTGACCTCATCATCGGCGGGTGCCGCTATGCCGAATACGGCGTCGGCGATGCCCGGTTTCAGATCCTTGCAGTCGCGTTCCTGATCCCAGGCCAGCAGCACGGCGCTGTCGGCGACGCCGAGATCTTCCAGTTGATAGGGCACACCGTAGCGGTGCATGACGTGGCCCGCGCCCAGAATGCCGACTACCCGGTTATCGCCTTGCGCGGCCCGTTGGATCGCCTCCGCCATCGCCCTGTCCCACACCTGTTGGCCTTGCACAAAACGCAAGAAATCGAGATCGTCGAGTGCCGCCGGTTCAGTATCCCTGGAGGTATCCCCATGTTTTGCATCAGGCCGACCGTGCGATTGATAAACCCCTAGCAGTTCTTCGAGATAGGCCGGTTGCGCCGGGGCGGGCTTGGACACGCCTTGCCGCTCGTCTTCCGATAGTGCGTCCCAGCCTCGCTCGCGCACCTTGACGGTCAACGCCCGATCCACGTTGAGCGCCCGCATCGGAATCCGGTTCATGCGCGCGAAGTGGAACAACGGCATGTATAACGACGGATCATAATTCCACACCGTATTCCACTCAGCCTGTTTGAGGAACTCGGTCTCGCTGAGCTTCCCCTCCACCCAGCGATCCAGCGCGCCTTGCACGCGGCGCGGGAACATCTCAAAGCCGAGCACCATGTCTGGCCGTTGCGCATACAGTGCAGCGAGTGTTTGCAATTGCCAGCGGTGATGCTCGAAACTGTCATGCAGCTCGCCGAGCAATACCACCTGACGTTGCGCCAGGCGCGCCATCAACTCCGGGACTTCCAGAAATGCAGCGCCTTCATTTCCGGGAGCCACCCAGCGTGCAACGGGGACGCAGGTCTCAGCGCCGTAGCTCGTCAAAGAGAAGGACAAAGCAAGGAAAAAGGGCAGGGTATAACGCACGGAGAGCGATGCGGGCATGGGGTAGGGGTATAAATATGTAATGAATTCGCGGTAGTATAGCAAACTGAGTTATCGGCCTATATTTGAAAGCATACTAAGAGCATGGTCATACATCCTGTCATCCTCTCCGGAGGTTCCGGCAGCCGGTTGTGGCCGCTGTCCCGCGAGCATTACCCCAAACAACTGCTGGCCCTGGTCGGCGAACGCACCTTACTGCAAGAGACCGTTAGTCATTTGGTGGGCGTCAAAGAGGCCGCCGAACCCATCGTGGTCTGTAACGAAGAGCACCGCTTTCTGGTGGCGGAACAGATCCGCCAGTTGGGCGGCAAGCCCTCCGCTATTATTCTCGAACCCGCCGGACGCAACACCGCGCCGGCGCTCACCCTGGCGGCGCTCGCCGTTAACCGAGGTGGAGAGGATGGCGTGATGCTCGTCATGCCCTCCGATCACGTCATCCGGGATCGCGCCGCCTTTTTGAGTGCGGTGCGGCAAGGCGCAGAATTGGCTTCGCAAGGCGCACTGGTCACCTTCGGCATCGTACCTACTTCGCCGCAGACCGGCTATGGCTACATCCGGCAGGGCGAACCGCTCTCCGATGGCAAGGCCTATCGGGTGGCCGCCTTCGTGGAAAAGCCGGATCTCGACACGGCGCAGAGCTATCTCGCCGACGGCCGCTATTATTGGAACAGCGGCATTTTCATGATGCAGGCGAAGACCTGGCTCAACGAGCTTGAGGAGCATCGCCCCGATATCGCAGCCGCCTGCCGTGCGGCCTACGCGCAGGGTAAAAAAGACGGCGAGTTTTATCGCCCCGATGCCGCCGTGTTCAGCGCCTGCCCCAGCGACTCGATTGATTACGCGGTCATGGAGAAGACCCCGCACGCGGTCGTCATTCCGCTTGCTGCGGGCTGGTCCGACATCGGCGCCTGGCCGGCCTTGTGGGAGGTGTGCCCGCAGGACGCGCAGGGTAACGTGATTCGCGGCGACGTATCCACCCATGCCACCCAAAACGCCCTGCTGATCGCGCAGCACCGCTTTTTGGCAGTGGTTGGCATAGAAGATATTATTGTGGTCGAAACGGCCGATGCCGTGCTGGTGGTTCACAAAGACCATGCCCAGCATGTCAAAGAGATCGTCGCCAAACTCAAGGCCGAACAACGCGAGGAATACAAGACCCATCGCAAGGTACACCGCCCGTGGGGTACCTACGAGGGCGTGGACGCGGGTCCGCGCTTCCAGGTCAAGCGCATCTGCGTGCATCCCGGCGCGGCGCTGTCATTGCAGATGCATCATCATCGGGCGGAACACTGGATTGTCGTCAAGGGCACGGCCAAGGTGACGCGCGGCGAAGAAGTTTTTCTGCTCAGCGAAAATCAGTCCACCTACATCCCGATCGGCGTGCAACACCGCCTGGAAAATCCGGGCACCCTGGTGCTCGAAATGATAGAGGTGCAGTCGGGCAGTTATCTCGGTGAAGATGACATCGTGCGCTACGCGGACAACTACAACAGAGAGTAATCACGCAGTATGGATACATTACTAGTCACCGGCGGCGCAGGCTTCATCGGCTCTAATTTTGTCCTGGACTGGATAGCAAAGACAGATGGCACGGTCGTCAATCTCGACAAGCTGACCTATGCCGGCAATCTCAATAATCTCATGTCTCTTAAGGGCGACGCGCGGCACATCTTTGTCCACGGCGACATCGCCGACCGCGCCCTGGTGCGCCAACTCCTGGCGCAGCATCGTCCCGCCGCCATTGTGAACTTTGCCGCCGAGAGTCATGTAGATCGCTCCATCCACGCCCCCGGCGAATTCATCCAGGCCAACGTCGTCGGCGTCTTCGCCCTGCTCGAAGAGGCGCGCGCCTATTGGCAAGGAAATAAAGACTTTCGATTCCTGCATGTCTCCACCGACGAGGTATACGGTACGCTCGCCCCCAACGATCCGGCCTTCAGCGAACAAACCGCCTACGCGCCAAACAGCCCCTATGCCGCCTCCAAGGCCGCCGCCGACCATCTGGTGCGCGCCTACCACCACACCTACGGCTTGCCCACGCTCACCACCAATTGCTCCAATAACTACGGGCCTTACCAATATCCCGAGAAGCTCATACCGCTGATGATCTGCAATGCCCTGCAAGGTAAACCCCTGCCCGTGTACGGCGACGGCAAACAGATACGCGACTGGCTCTACGTGGGCGACCACTGCGCGGCGATACGCAGCGTGCTCGCCAGCGGCAAGATAGGAGAAACCTACAACATCGGCGGCTGGAGCGAAAAAACCAATATGGAGGTCATCCAGGTTCTCTGCAAATTACTGGACGAACTCGTCCCCGCCTCGGCCTATCGTCCGCACAGTTCGCTCATCGCCCACGTCACCGACCGCCCCGGCCACGACCGCCGTTACGCGATAGACGCCCGCAAGATCGAACGCGAGTTGGGCTGGCGGCCGGAGGCCAGCTTCGCTGACGGCCTGCGCCAAACGGTGCAATGGTATCTCGATCACCAGGACTGGGTGGAGGCCATCAACAGCGGTAGCTATAAAGACTGGATGTCCCTCAACTACCAAACCAGGCAAGCACAATGAAAGGGATTATTCTCGCCGGCGGCAGCGGCACGCGGCTTTATCCCGTCACCTATGCAGTGTCCAAGCAACTGCTGCCGATTTATGACAAACCTATGGTGTATTACCCCCTCACCACCCTCATGCTGGCGGGTATCCGCGATATATTATTAATCTCGACCCCTCAAGACGTTCCGCGCTTTGAACAATTACTGGGTAATGGCAGCCAGTGGGGTCTTGCTATCTCCTACGCCGTACAACCCGCGCCGGAGGGCCTCGCGCAGGCCTTTATCATCGGTAAAAAATTTATCGGCGATTCCCCTTGCGCCCTGGTGCTGGGCGACAACATTTTTTACGGCCACGACTTTTCCCACACCCTGCAAGCCGCCGCCGAAAAGACCACCGGCGCCACCGTATTTGCCTACCCCGTGCAGCATCCGGAGCAGTACGGCGTGGTCGAGTTTAACGGCAACGGCAAGGCCGTCAGCCTGGAAGAAAAACCCAAGCAACCCAAATCGCGCTACGCCGTGACAGGTCTTTATTTCTACGACAACCGCGTAGTCGAGATCGCAGAATCCATAAAACCCTCGGCGCGCGGCGAACTGGAGATCACCGACGTCAACAAATGTTATCTTGAACGCGGCGAGCTGAACGTCGAGATGATGGGTCGCGGCATGGCATGGCTGGACACCGGCACCCACGACTCCTTGTTGCAGGCCGCGCAATTCATCGAAACCATCGAAAAACGCCAAGGTCTCAAGATCGCCTGCCCCGAAGAAACCGCCTTCCGCATGGGCTATATCACCCCCGCGCAACTCGAAGCGCTCGCACAGGCCTTGAAGAAAAGCGAATACGGTCAATATCTGCTGCGCGTGCTTAACGAAAAGATATTTTAAGATCATTCATTCACCGCAGAGGACGCAGAGGAACATCAAAGATAAATACGATTTACCGCAGAGGAGTAAGATCAAAATGGTTTGTTTCTCCTCCGCGTCCTCCGCAGTAATCAGCTTTTTCACCGCAGAGGAACTCTAATGAATGAAAATGAGGTTGGTGAAGTGATATTGGGGGCGGCGATTAAGGTTAATTCAGCGTTGGGTCACGGCTTACTCGAGAGCGCTTATGAAGCCTGTTTGTTTCACGAAATCAGCAAGCAAGGTTTGGACGTCAAACGTCAAGGTTTATTGCCGGTTTATTATGACGGTCTTAACCTGGATGCAGGTTACAGGCTAGATTTGGTGGTGGCTAATTGTGTGATAGTGGAGTTAAAGGCGGTGGAAAAACTGTTGCCTATTCATACCGCACAGCTTTTGAGCTATTTAAGACTCAGTGAGATGCGTTTGGGCTATCTATTGAATTTTAATGTTCTGCGTATGAAGGACGGCATTAAGCGTGTAGTAAACGGATTAAAGCTTTCCTCTGCGTCCTCCGCGGTGAAAGCAGGTGGCTGAACAGTGAACGTCATTAAAACCTCCATCCCCGATGTACTGCTCATCGAACCCAAAGTATTCGGCGACGAGCGCGGTTTCTTTTTCGAAGGCTACAACAAAAAAGTCTTCGCGCAGCACACCGGCATCAGCGGCGAATTCGTACAGGACAATCACTCGCGCTCGTCGCGCAACGTATTGCGCGGTTTGCATTATCAGATCAAACAGCCGCAGGGGAAATTGCTGCGCGTGGTCGCGGGCGAAATATATGATGTCGCCGTAGACATTCGCAAACATTCGCCGACCTTCGGGCGCTGGGTAGGCATTAGCTTATCGGCGCAAGACAAGCGCCAGCTCTGGATCCCGCCCGGCTTTGCGCACGGTTTTCTCGTCACCTCCGAGTCCGCCGAGGTGCTGTACAAGACCACCGACTACTACGCCCCCGAGTTCGAGCGCACCCTGCGTTGGGACGATCCCGATCTCGCCATCGCCTGGCCGTTGCAGGCCGATCCCATCGTCTCGGCCAAAGACGCCGCAGGGGAGTTCTTCAAGGCGACTGAAGGGCGCCTCTAAAAATGCGCCTAGAGGGCGGTAAGCGGACGGAAACCGCTTGCACCGTTATGCCTCTATGGGTATAATCGAAAACCGGAACAGCGCATGAAAAAATTACTCTGGATCGGATCGGCCAAGAAGGACTTGAAGGCCATGCCGGTCGACGTGCAAGACACTTTCGGCTATGCACTTCATCAAGCGCAGATCGGGAAGAAACACGGACAGACGAAGCCGCTAAAGGGCTTCGGATCGGCTGGTGTTCTTGAAGTAGTTGAAGACTCCGGCGGCGGCACGTTCCGCGCCGTTTACACAGTCAAATTCAGCGACGCAGTTTATGTCCTGCATTGCTTTCAGAAGAAGTCAACGCACGGCATCACCACCCCAAAACCAGACATGGACGTAATTCGGGAACGATTGAAGGCAGCGGAAGCGCATGCCAAAGGAGCACGGAAATGATCAAAATTGAAGAAAGCGTCGGCAACGTCTACGCCGATCTAGGCATGGTCGGCGCCGACGAAATGTTCGTCAAAGCACAGCTTGCGACCAAGATCGGTGAAATCATCAAAAGCCGGAAGTGGAGCCAGCAGCAAGCGGCCGGGGTTCTAGGGATGACGCAGCCGAAGCTGTCGAAGATGCTGCGCGGCCAGTTTCGCGGCATCAGTGAAGCGAAGATGCTCGACTGCCTCACACGGCTTGGCCGCGACGTGCAAATCGTCGTCGGCCCGGCTCGCCGGGCGGCTTCGGCCGGGCACGTCGCTGTCGTCTTCGCGGCGTGAAAGCACCGCCCTGCAAAGTCCTGCTGCTCGGAAAATCCGGGCAAGTCGGGTGGGAGCTGGAACGCTGCCTGGCTACCGTGTGCGAAGTGGTTGCACTGGATCATCAGGGCATGGACCTCGCCAATCCTGACAGCATCCGCAACACGGTTCGAGACATCCGCCCCTCCCTCATCATTAACGCCGCCGCCTACACCGCGGTGGACAAGGCGGAAGCGGAGCCGGATCTCGCCATGGCCGTCAACGGCATCGCCCCCGGCATCCTGGCGGAAGAGGCCAAGCGCCTGGGCGCCGCGCTGATACACTACTCCACCGATTACGTCTTCGACGGCGCCAAGCGCAGCCCGTACACCGAGGACGACGAACCTCACCCGTTAAATGTCTATGGCAAGACCAAGCTGGCAGGTGAGCGCGCCATCCAGGCCGTAGGCGTTTCGCATCTCATAGTGCGCACCAGTTGGGTATACGGCGCGCGCGGCAAGAATTTTCTGCTGACTATCCTGCGCCTGGCCCAGGAAAAACTGGAATTACAGATCGTGGACGATCAAACCGGCGCGCCTACCTGGAGCCGTTTCATCGCCCAAGCGACCGCGCAAATCCTGGGACAAATACTTCACGCACCAGGCGGCAAACCGGCGCCGCGCTGGGTAGAATATACCGGCGTCTATCATCTCAGTTGCGGCGGCGAAACCTCGTGGTACGGCTTTGCTGCAAACATATTCGACAAACTCAATAGAACAAACGCTGCCGCCCCCCTGCTAAAGCCGATCTCCACGGCCGGTTATCCCACAGCCGCAGCACGTCCTGCCTATTCGATCCTGTCCAACACTAAGCTTACAGAAACCTTTGCATTTGCCCTGCCAGATTGGGCCTGTGGGCTGGAGCTAGTTTTGCTTGATCTCAAATCCCGATAACTGTATGCTGGCGCGAATGGGGCCTTTAAGCATTAAATCGAAATTGCGTACAAATAAATTTTGTTGCAAAAAAACAACATAAATAAAATTTTGTGGTATTTAGATTAAAAATTATTCTAAAATGATACAAAAGGACTTGACGAGCCTCACGAATCACCCTACGCTTAGCCAAGCTTATGGTAGGTAGAAGCTTTGGAGTAGCTCTGCTCAATGTCTGCCGGAACGCGCTATTGGGTTTAGAGTTGAAGAAAATTTAAGGACTCCGAAGTTGAATAAAAAGTATCTGGTGTCGTTAGTGGCGGTTGCTCTTGTGGCTGTGGGCGGTTACGCCTGGTGGCAAAGCACGATTACAGTCGAAGAGCGAGTTGGAAATCGCGCCGTTGAGCGCTGGCATGCGCTCATAACGGGTGATTTCAAAAAGGCCTATAGTTATCTCGGCCCAGGATACCGTAGCGCGACAACGTTTGAGGTTTACGAGGCTAGGCTTAAGAGCGGCTTGGTAGAATGGAAAAAGATTGATCTCAAGTCCGTAAAGTGCCAGCCGGAGCTATGCACGGTAGAGTTGGGTTTGGAGTACCGCCCAATGATTAAGAATTTTCAAGGATATCAGATCCAAAATAGTGTAATCGAGAAGTGGATAAATGTAGACGGTCAATGGTGGCACATCCCCTAGGTCTTAGCGACTGGACAAGAGGGCCATTTGGAGTTGACGGGGCAAGGTGTGTGACGGAAATGCTTACAGTACGCCGTAAATTTAAGTATAAAAAAGACTTGCACTGACCATGGTTTGTGTTGTAAAACATGCAGCACCCATAAAACAAGCTGCAACACAGCTTAGATAACTTAAGTACAACCCCAGCAAAAAGGAGTGTATAAATGAAGAAGAAACTGTTGACAACCGCAGTACTTGCCGCCATCGCGGGCACCGCAAGCGCGGTAAATGTGAATCCCGACGGGCTGGGGCAGGTCGCACTGATCCCCTACTACACCGTCCAGGGCGGTACCGACACATATATCTACGTCACCAACACCACCGCCAATGGCAAAGTCGTGAAGGTGCGTATCCTGGAAGGCAAAAACAGCCGAGAGGTGTTGGACTTTAACGTCTACCTCTCCGCGTTTGACATCTGGACCGCCGCAATTACCGCTGACGGCACCACTGGCGCCAAGATACTCACCCTCGACAAGACATGCACAGTTCCGACGGTTACCTCGGCAGGCGTCGCCTTCCGTAACTTCCAGTACACCGGCGCCACTGGCCCTACCAGCGGTTTCGACGGTGAAGACACCTCCTTGGCGCGTACCCGCGAGGGGCACATTGAGTTGATCGAGATGGGCACCCTGACGAACGCACTGGATGCTGCTGGTACCGCAGTCGCTGGTTCCCAAACTCCGTTCAAGCCGAATGCCTGGGCGACCCACACTAATGGCGTGCCATTTAGCTGCACCAACCTGATCAACGCTTGGGGTACCGGAGCCACATGGGGTGGCGGTGCTACTTCGACAAGCGTAGGCCTTAACTCAGGTGGTATCTACTCGGGTGCCTTTTATATTAATGGTGCAGGCGGAACGGGCAACCAGGTTAACGCCACGATGCTGGACTTCTTCAATACGAGTGCCGTATTGCATAGCGGTCCTGGCGATTTACTGCCCAACTTGACCAGCGCTGCGCCGCCTACCAGTGTTGTATTTAATAACGGTGTCGCTGTGAGTCAGAGCTGGGCGGCCGCTCCGATACCCTCCGCGGGTCTTAATGCGGTAACCGCAACCATGATGCACCCGGATGTCTTGAATGAGTACACGGTGGAAGCTGGCTTGGCTGCGTCTACGGACTGGGTTATCACTCATCCGACCAAGCAACTCTATGTCGTGCATCCTGGCGGTACTGGCTCTGTAGGTAACGCATTGGTGGTAAGACAGCCCTTCACCACCAACTTTGGTGCGGGTGGCGCGCGGCCGGGTACGAACAACCCGACTACCTTCCCACCGACCACGGGCGGCGCCTGCGAGACAGTTTCGCTGACCATCTTTGATCGTGAAGAGCGTACCCCGACATCACAACTGGACTTCTCGCCGCAGCCTGCTGGCGGTGTCAACTCCTTGTGCTGGGAAACCAATGTTATTACCTTCAATAACACCAACGCCCTGAAGTCTGACAAACTGAAGCTCAATGTCAACGTCCCGACGGATTTTCCGGAGAAAAACGGCTGGATGAAGCTGACCTTCAACGATCCGTTGCATCGTATGTTTGCCGTACAGCCTGCTACCGCTCCACGGTATAACGGGTTGCCTGTCATCGGCTTCGCTGTCGAGAACTTTGTTAACAATAATGTGTCTGCGGGTGTGTTGGCTAACTATGGCGTGTCGTTTGACCATAGATTTACTCGCAGCATCCAATAATGATATGACAAAGTCTTAAACCAGCTCCCTAGTGGGTTGATACAAATGTAGTTTATAGCAGCGGGGCCTGACGGCCCCGCTTTTTTTTGCCTGTATTCCCAGGTTATTTACTTACCTAAGGTAGGGCCGAATTCATTCGGCCGTTGCGTGAATTTGTTGTACCGACAAGCAGTCACTAAGCCACGTTGTGGAGAAATGTCGAGCCAGCGGACGACGTCGCATGGCAGTAAGTGACAAAAACCTGCCGCTGCGCTTTGCCTGGCTCTTTTTAGGTACTTGGCCATCAGATAAATAAATCTTATTTTTATTAAAGGGTTAGATCGTATTTGCCCGGACTGTAAGAAAATTGTTATTGACGCGCACGGTTATTGCATGGCACAGTATTGCGCAGCTACAGTCCCTGACGCTTACTCACTACAGCGAGGTTTCATTACATGAACATCAACCATCTTTCCAGAGTAGCCGCCGTCTTAGCTCTTGCCCTGACCACCCAAATCAGTGGTGCGGGTGTGTTAACTCTCAGCGGTGGCATCAACAGTGGCGGCACTATCACCGGCGTGAGCATTGACTCCGCAGGCAATATGACGGTCACCGGAACGCCTGCTGGTGGTGGTGGTGGCGGCGTTCCGGTTTGTAGCTTAGGTGCATCGGCGACGAATATCACTACGGGGGGGAGTTCTACCCTGACCGCGAACTGTACGAACTCTCCGACCGGTTATACTTGGACGGGAGGACCACCAACTGCCTCGGGCGCATCGGCGGTACTCAATTTCCCCTCTGCGGGCAGTTTTGCCTACACAGTGGCGGCGACTAATCTCACAGGTGCCGGGGCTGCTTCCAATTCAGTAACGGTTAATGTTACGACGACACCGGCACCCGTTCCGGGTAATTGTCCTGCCGTTGCTGCTGGGTTAAGGGTCACTGAGTACGCTGTGGCATGGACACCCAAAGGCACGACAGGCAAGAAGGTGTACCCGATTCAGCAAAATGAGATTGCTGCCCTCAAGTTCACGGCGGATGGTCCGAACCCATCCCGTTCCGGACAACTAAGCTGGGTGCCAACTAATACCGTCAATTCGAAGTCAGTTATCGTCAACATTTCGAAATGTCCGGGTGATTTTAGCCAGACCGGTATACCGTTGACCTATCTGTGCCGTGGGGAGGGGGGATACAGCACGCTGTTCTATACACAGAACAGCACCTCCGACTACGAGTGCCCGATCGCTACAGGCGACTATTACATCAATATCCGCAGTGGCGACAGGAACACCGGTTCACCCATAGATCCGTCTTACCCCATTGCCGACAACTGCCCGGCTGGGGCGACGTGTGGCGTAGTGGTCGAATTTAAATAACATTCAACTTCACCAACCCGCTCCTGGGAATATCCGGAGCGGGTTTTTTTTTGCCTGTGTCTGGTATACTTCCCACCCTGTGTAGATTCAGAATCGTAAATGGAGTGAGGAAAATGAAATTTAAGAAGTTAGTGGGACTTAGCGCCATGATGCTGGCGCTCAGTGTTGTCGCGCAGGCTAAGGATGCGGTTAATCCTGCGACAGGCGCGGCCAGCACTGTATTGATGAAGAAGGGTCCAGTTGTCCTGACCGAGGCCGATTTCGTGGCACAGCTTGCAGAATTGAGTGACTCAGCCCGTGGGCAGGTCCAGCACGACAAGAAGGCGATCAAGAAGGTACTGGAAGATCTTTACGTGAGGAAGACCTTGGCGCAAGAGGCGCGCGACGCCAAACTGGATCAAGATCCCCTGGTGCGTGACAGAATGGCGCTGATGGTGGACAAGTTTCTCGCGCAGGAGAGGCTGGATGCGGTGGTCAAGGAAGCGCCACGGCCGGATTTTGAGGCCTTGGCGAAGGAAAAATATATTGCTCACCCCGAGCAGTTTGAGACGCCGGAATCAGTCCGGGTTTCCCACATCCTTATCACAATAAAAGGGCGTACTCAAGAAGACGCTCAAAAGTTGGCGGAGAAGGTGCGCGCCGAGACGTTGGAGGGCAAGCAGTCGTTTGCCGCGCTGGTCAAGAAATATTCGGAGGACCCTTCCGCAGGGACTAATCAAGGCGACTTGGGGTTTTTTGGCCCCGGGATGATGGTCAAGCCATTTGAGGAGGCCGCCTATGCGCTTAAGAAGAAAGGAGATATCAGTCCGGTAGTCAAATCGGAGTTCGGCTTCCATGTCATTCGCCTTGAGGAGCGTGCCCCAGGGCACAAGAGCACATTTGATGAGGTCAAGGCCGCTATGATGAGCGAAGCCGAGCAAAAGTATCTCGCCGACGTGCGCGGTCGCTACATGGTCAAGACGAATTCAGCCGATGGCGTCTATGTAAATCTTGAGGCTATTGATAAAATATACAAGCCTATTTCAGATATTCCCTTGGCCTTACCAGCTAAAGGTACGACCGCTGAGATGGGGGCGAAGCCGAAATAAATCTACCGGGCTGTTGCGCTCATTTTCATTTTGTCACACCACAGATACACTAAGTGATCCATAATCAGTATGCATCAAAGCTCACTGGACAAGATGCTCGCCTTCAAAAATGAGTATTTAGGTAGACGACAAGAGGAGCCACTTACTATCTTTGATCTGGGTAGCCAGGATATTAATGGGACATACAAACCCATTTTTAATATGCCGGCATGGCGCTATGTCGGAATGGATATGTCTGCAGGAAACAATGTTGATCTTGTCTTGTCTGATCCATATCGGTGGCGGAAAATCAAATCAGAGTCTGTGGATGTCCTTGTTTCGGGGCAGGCTTTTGAGCATATAGAATATTTTTGGGTGACCATGCTTGAAATCGCCCGTGTGCTAAAACCGGGTGGTTTGTGTTGTATTATCGCACCGGCGGGAGGGCATGAGCACCGATACCCAGTGGATTGCTGGAGATTTTATCCTGATAGCTTCGTAGCTTTGGCACGGTTTGCACGTCTTGAGCTTCTGTCTGTTTCGACCCAATGGGAGCCAAAAAATTATCTCGACGGGAGCGATGAGTGGAAGGATACGATGTTTGTAGGCAGAAAACCGAAGCTTGGTGGTTTCATGAAAGTAAAGGAATGCACAAGGCGAATCCTATCTGCCTGCCTTTCGAGGCTGGCTTGATTGAGGGTGATACTATTGGTTGCTGCTGATCTCCACAGGCAATCTTAGCAAACCCAACACAGGACGCGGGGTGGTGATTTGCAAGATGGCGGCATTGTGCACCCAATGCAGCATCTTGTGTGAACTCTGGGTGCCGTCGCCAATGGCGCAGGAGAAAGAGTAACTCCCCGCGGCGATTTCCGGCAGTTTAATCTTAAACTGAACCGTACAAGTTTCTCCGGCCGATAATGCCCGAAGCCCTGCCTGTTCAAAGTCGGTGTTGGTCGCGCTGATTTCACTGCCTTTTATGTTGAGCAGGGTCAAACCGATAATGGGGTGGGCGATGTCCGCGTTGCTCCGGGGCGTTACGTGAATATACATGGTTTGGCCGCAGGAAGCCTCGTTGATGGGTTCGTGGTTCTCGTTATAAATAGCAATGCCGGTGATTTCTGCGTCGCGCGTGCCGAATGACTCATGTTTTTCAAGGTTCAGGTTAAACAGGTTTTCAAGTGGCGCGGTTGGCGCCGGTGGTATGTCTTTCGCCATTTTTTGAATGGGCTGCTGAGTCCGGTTGATTTCTTCAAGCATTTTTGCCAGGTAGTGACCGGTTACAGTCTTGGGGTCGCCTCTTTCTTTGATCTTGCCGTGCTCCAGCCAAATGACTTCCTGGCAGAGGGAGGTTACCGCAGCAATATCGTGGGATACGAAAATCACGGTGCCTAGCCGCATGAATTCGCGCATGCGTGTCATGCATTTGTGCTGAAAGGCGACATCACCGACAGCCAGGGCTTCATCAACCACCAGGATGTCCGGCTCGACGTGCACGGCGGCGGCGAAGGCGAGGCGCACAAACATGCCGCTGGAATAGGTCTTCATGGGCTGGTCTATGAATTGGCCGATCTCGGCAAAGGATTCAATGGCCGGCAGTTTTTCAACCATCTCGTCCGGGGAATACCCCATCAACGCCCCGTGCAGGATCACGTTTTCCCGCCCGGTGAATTCTGGATTGAAGCCGCTGCCCAGCTCCAGCAACGCCGAAATACGGCCATGGACTCGAATATCGCCTGAGGTGGGTTGTAAAGTGCCGCAGATGATCTGGAGCAGTGTGGATTTACCGGAGCCGTTTTGGCCGATGATGCCCAGGGTGCGGCCTTTTGGGATGTCAAAGCGTATATCTTCCAATGCAGTGAATGTCCGGTAGTAATTCTTTCTGCCGCGCAACAGGAGTTGCTTCAAACGGTCTATTGGCCGCTCGTACAACAAATACTTTTTGCTGACCCCATTGACCGAGATGGCGATTTCAGATGACATCGGCAAAGGCCTTTTCAGTCTTTTTAAACCACCAATAACCGCCCAGTGCGAATAAAGCTGTCAGTAAGGTTCCCCACGCCAACCAGTGCCAATCCGGGGGCATGTTCCATAACAGCACACGTCGAAAATTATCGATCATGGAGCTTAAGGGATTGGCCAGCATCCAGGGTCGAAAGGCTTCCGGCAGGGCCGTGATCGGGTAAAAAATTGGGCTCATGAATAAGAGTAGCTGGACTACGACAGAGACGAGTTGCTGTAAATCGCGGATAAAGACACCCAATGAAGCCAATATCCAGGAAAGCCCCAGGGAAAGGAACAGCAAGGGCATGAAGACCAGGGGGAGGTAAAAGAGGCTTGCGGACAGTTTCCCCATCAGGAGGATCGTGCCAAGCAGCAAGATGCCTACGCTGATGAGGGAGTGTATCAGTGACGCACCGAGAACGGTGAGCGGTAGTATTTCGAGTGGGAAGATGACCTTTTTTACATAATTTGGGTTTTCGAGAATCAAGCCGGGGGCACGTGTCACGTTCTCTGAAAATAACTGATAGGCGATCAGTCCGCAAAATAAGGTGAGGGCAAATTCGACCTTGCTTTCATCGGGGGACACACTCCAGCGCGCCTTAAAGACCACGCTGAATATGAAGGTGTAGGCAACCAGCATGAGCAATGGATATAGAAATGACCATGCGATACCGAGATACGAGCCTTTGTAACGGCCAATGACCTGACGCTTGGTCAGTTGCCATATCAGGTGTCTATGCCTCAGCACCTGCTTGACGATAGTCGCTGGATTGAATGGGTTATCTTGCATGTGATCTCGCTAGGAATGCCCCAGGAGCCAGGTTTTGACGCGGGTCTGCCAGGGTACCGGTATGCATTTTGCCACGCGGCGCAACAAGGGTGCGCCGCGCAGTGCAAGAGTAAGTTGAAGTAGTCTGCCTTTGGCGGCACTGGCGTGGCTGGGAGTGTGATGGCTTTTGGGGTAGGCGAATTTTTGTAAGCTGATGTGGGTCTCTGGGTGCTCTCTTATTTCTGTATCAGGCTGGGGTAAGTCGGCAACCAGGTAATCACTCTGATAGGAAAACTCGGCGGTGACGGGTTCACCGGGTAAAGGTTTGGGGGCAGCTCCTGTCAAAAAATGCTCTGTACGAGCGGTCATAAAAAACTCATTCCATTTTTCTGCGCTCCAGTCCCAGGGGCATATCCAACTCCAGGCCCGGCCGGCAAGGCGCTCGGAGAATGCGCCGAGATTGGGGCACACTGCGGGTAGCCCGGCACGCAGGCATTCGCTGAGCGTATAGCTGTAGGTTTCGGGGACTTGGGCGGGGAACCAGGCGAGATGGGGATTGGCGCGAGACAATAAATTCGGCAGTTCCTCGTGGGTGTACGCGCCGGTGACGGTGAGGTTGCTGCGCGGTGCGGTGACCAGGCTGCGATAGGCGTAACCTATGAGATGAAATTCCAGGGGCAATCCGCGCCGCTTCGCATCGAGCGCACAGCTTTCCAGGATATCAGGACCTTTCAGCGGACTTAACGCCCCCAGTACAACGATTCGTAAAGCTTCGGCGCTGGCTAAGGGGGGTGGCTCTGGGACAGGGTAGTTATCACTGTCGTCTTCGGGGTGCGGCGACAATACAAATCGTGCGGAGGGGAAATAACGGCTGAGTCTGCGTGCTACGTCGAGGCTCGGCGTGAAGACTCTTGCGGCGTGCTCCAGGAGTTCGGCATGTCTGCCGCGCCAGGTCTGAATGTCCACGTTGCCCGGCGCCGGGGCGAATTTCAAACAGCGATTACAACCGTCTTCATCGGGCTCACCGCAGTAGCTGTTCTGGAGGTTGGTCATGCTGACCTGCGGGCAGGCAGAATAATAATCATGCGCGGTAAAATCATAGGCAACACCAAGATCATTGGGCAGCTCAAGGAGGCGGGGGTGGATCGCCAGAGTGTGGTGGAAGTGGACACGCCGTATATGTAATGAACGCAACACATGGAGCAGCTCTGGATAGTCCTGCTCAATGTCGAAAAAGAGATGAAAATATTCGTTGCCGTTGGCGCACGTCAACTCTGTTTGGCCATCGGCGCAGGGGCGGAGCAACAGCACCCTCGCCGAACCGGCCAGCAATCGTACCAGTTCACGAATATGCTTTTCCGTGCCACCGGCCCGGTCGTGGGTGATGAACAAAAACAGAGGCGTTGGATCTTGCCGCAAGCGCGCCATATCCACCGCAAGCCGCAAGGGGCGTGCGGGATCTTGCCGGATGTGAGCGTGCACCTGCATTTCATAGTAGGGATGCAGGCGGCGCATGACCTCCATGGCCTGGAGCTTGCGCGGTTTCTGCGAATCGGTAAAGCTTACCCCACCGGCATGGTAGACGAAGGTATCCGCGCACAATACATTGCGCCAGCCCTTCTTAGCAGCGCGCAGGCTGAAGTCATTTTCCTCGCCATAGCCTTTGCCGAAATGCTTGGCGTCGAACAGGCCGATATCGTCGAGGCCGTCTCGGCGTATGTACATGCAGAAACCGACCGCCGTGGGGATGTCCAGACTCTTGCCTCGGTTGATCTCACTGAATAATTTGTCGAGTCGTTTTACATCATAGCCGACCGGTAACGCATTATCTTCACAAAACTTGGGATAGCTGCAAAGGGTGGCATTATTTGAGAAGGGGGTCACGGTAGCGATATTTCCCTCACTGTAGGCGCAACGGCGCAGTCGCTCCAGCCAGTCGTTGGCGACTTCGGTGTCACA